>NZ_QUEN01000005.1:0-234049 GCF_003478175.1 Faecalibacterium sp. OF03-6AC
CAAAGGGAAATGGTTCGGATTTGGGTTGCATTCCTGCACCAAAAACCAGTACACATCGTGTGCTGGTTTTTCTTTTTGTGCGAGGGAGCATACCTCGAACAACACTATTTATTATATAAAAGAAAGCGCGATGAATTCTGAGAACTCATCGCGTTTTTTCTCTTATGCGGGTAGTGGGGGTCGAACCCACACGCCTTGCGGCACAGGAACCTAAATCCTGCGCGTCTGCCAATTCCACCATACCCGCGTATTCTTCTATTCTGCAGCTGCGGCCAAACCGCCTTAATATAGTATCAGTTCCGGCGGCAAAAGTCAATCACTGCATTGATATTTCCGCCCTTCACAGCGCATACTATCGCCGGACGATCGTATCATTTTCCATGGCGGAAAGGGGCTTTTGCCGATGCGCAGATCAAAACTACGCCGCGCTGGCAGCATTGCGGCAGCTTATCTTCTGGTGGCCGCGCTGGCGGTGCTGGGCTGGCTGTGGCACAGTCTGCCTGCTGAAATTTTGCTGGAACCCGGCCAGACCCTTACCCTGCCCCGTTTTGCCTATGTGCAGCCGCTGCGCACCGCTGGCTCCCGCAACGCGGCCAGCACGCAGGCTGCGGGCAGCTATCAGGCCACTTTGTCCATTGGCGGGTGGCTGCCCGTCAAGACTGTGCGCGCTCTGGTGGAAACACGTCCGGTGGTAACCGTGTGCGGTACGCCTTTCGGCGTTAAGATGTTCTCCGAGGGCGCGCTCATTGTGGGCTTTTCCGACCTGAACACCCCGGACGGCACCGCAAACCCCGCCAAGAAGGCCGGGCTGCGGCTGGGCGACCGGGTGGTGCGCATGGATGACGCTCTGACCGAGACGAACGACGCCGTGCACGATGCTCTGGAAACGGCCGCAGGCGCACCGGTGCAGGTGGTCTACATCCGCAATGGTGAGCAATTCCAGACCCGGCTGACCCCCGTGTGGGACAGCACCGCCGGGCAGTGGCGCGCTGGGATGTGGGTGCGGGATTCTTCCGCCGGGGTAGGCACCATGACCTTTGTGGACAATGCCGCCGGGGTGTTTGCCGGGCTTGGCCACCCCATCAGCGACAGCGACACCGGTGAGAGCGTGGCCCTGCGCAGCGGCGAGATCGTCCCCTGCCAGATCGTGGGGTGTACCAGCGGCACCGTGGGCAGCCCCGGTGAGCTGAAGGGCCGCTTTTTGAGCACCCATGCGCTTGGCAGCATCTGCATCAACAGCAAGACAGGGGTCTATGGCAGAACACGGGCTGCATTTTCCGGCCCGGAGCTGGAGATGGCTTTTGCGCAGGAGGTTGTGCCGGGCGATGCCGAGATCTGGACGACCGTGGACGGCGAGGTGCCCAAGGCATACCGCATCCGCATTGAAAAGGTAAACGACGCAGACCCCCACCGCAACATGATCCTGCGCGTGACCGACCGGCAGCTGCTTGCCAAAACCGGCGGCATCGTGCAGGGCATGAGCGGCAGTCCCATCCTGCAGAACGGCAGACTGGTGGGTGCAGTGACCCATGTGCTGGTAAACGACCCCACGCGGGGCTACGGCATTTTTGCTCAGACCATGCTCAAGCAGGCCCGCGCTGTTGAAAAAACAGACGATACAGCGCATACGCAGACCCAAAACGCAAAATAATTTGCGGGTTTCGATTTTCTTTGCCAAAATTTACCAAAATAAACCGTTGAAAGTTCTGGAAAATTATGGTAAAATCCATGGTGTTAAGGGAACTGCACACATTGGAGGAAACAACCATGGACAAAGTTAGATTTTTGATGTCGGATACTGGTGCCCCGTTCACTGCCGCCTGCCGCGAAGCGCTGGAGCAGAAGGGCGTGGACGTGACCGTTGTGGAAAAGGACGGCAACAAGGTCCTGCAGAAAATGCTCACCGTGCGCCCGCAGGTGGTCCTGCTGGATGCTTTTATGCCCGGTCTGGATGCCCTTGCGGTAAAGCAGCGCTACAATGCCGCCGGTGAGCGGCACACCTCCTTTTTCGTGACCGGTGCCTTCCAGAGTGAAGAGATGGTTCAGGAGCTGCTGGACGAAGGCTTTGCCTACTACTTTGTAAAGCCCTTTGATGAGACCGTGCTTGCCGCACGGGTGCTCAAGGCGGCACTTGGCCCGGAAAAGCACATCCTGCACACCAGCGTGGACAGCGATGAGCTGACCGTTACCGAGATCCTGCATCAGATCGGCGTCCCTGCCCATATCAAGGGCTACCAGTTCCTGCGGGATGCCATCCTGCTCACCATGAACGAGCCGGAGTACATCAACGCTGTGACCAAGCGCCTGTACCCGGAAATCGCCAAGAAAAACGGCACCACCGCCAGCCGGGTGGAGCGCGCCATCCGCCACGCCATCGAGGTGGCATGGGACCGGGGCGATGTGGATACCCTCAACAGCTACTTCGGTTATACCATCCATAACCTGCGCGGAAAACCCACCAACTCGGAGTTCATTGCGATGATAGCCGATAAGATGCGGCTGGATAAACGGCAGAGAGTGGGGTAATTTTTTTCATAGAATCCGCCGTCGTTCATATTCTGATAAGAGCAAACCAAACAGACAAAGGAGGTTTTGCTCTTGAAGCTTGCAGAATATCTCGCACGGCGCAGGCGGGCCAGAGTTGCGGCCGTAATGCTGTTCGCCCTCATTATGGGGTTTGTATCTGCTGCGCCGCCGGTCGTCACCGGATGTCAGGCGCAGGATCTTACCCCGGCACCGGACACTTCGATGCTCTCCCCTGCCGTTTCGGCTCTGGCACAGGAGCAGCAGGAGCCTGCTGCCCAGCCGCTGCCGGAAAAGTGGGTCTGCCTGACCTTTGACGACGGCCCCAGCAAGACCACACCGGATGTGCTCAGCGCGCTGAACGCGGCCGGAGTGCACGCCACATTTTTTGTGGTGGCTACCGGTTACAACGAGAAGTATCTGCCCCTGCTCGCCGAAGCGGTCAGCGCCGGGCACCAGATCGCGCTGCACTCTGCTTCCCACGAGTACAGCGATATCTACCGCAGCAGCGACGCTTATTGGGAGGACATTGCCCTTTTAAAGGAGCGCATTGCGCCCTATGTGGATGCCGAGAGCATCCGGTATCTACGGTTTCCGGGCGGCAGCACCAACACCGTCAGTCGGCGCTACGGCGGCAAAGGCCTGATGAAGCAGCTGAAAGCCGAAGTAGAGCAGAAAGGCTGGCATTGGGTGGACTGGAACGTGTGCGCCGAGGATGCCGTGGGCGGGCACCCAAGCGCGGGCACCATCTACCGCAATGTGGTGCACGAGACCGGGCAGCAGACGAACTGCATCGTATTGATGCACGATTCCTCCACTACACGCACCACGGCAGAGGCCCTGCCGGACATTATCCGGTGGTATGCCGACAACGGCTACACCTTTCTGACGGTGGCCGAAGCCTTGCCGCTGGGGTAATGCGCCTTACAGCCACCTTTCAAGGCAGCGTTCCAGCAGCACTCCGGCAGAGGCCAGCACCGCCAGCCAGAGCCAGCCTGCGCCGCCGGTCACCACCCACCCCGCCGCCAGAATGGCGGCAAAGGTACATACCGGCGGCACAGCGAGGCGCAAAAAGCGCAGCAGCTTCTCCCGCCGGAGCGGCAGTCCGGTGTCCAGCTGCTCGGGATGCACGGCATCGCAGCAGATCTCGTCCCGGTACTTGCCCGGGTTGCGGTAGGCCTTATACGCGATGCCGTCCAGCAAAAACTCCGGGTACATCCCCTCTTTGGTCAGGGTGAAAAGCATCCCTTTTTCCTCTGCATAGGCTCGCAACGCCGCCGTAAATTCCTGCGGGGTGTTGATGCTGCCCTGCGGGATAAAGAAAAAGTGCTTTTGATGCTGCACCTTCGCCAGCGTGCAGTAATCCTGCAGCCAGCCGGAGAAGAACCCCTGCTGATGGGCAGGGCTTTCCATGCGGGTCAGGCAGGCGTCCACGTCCAGCGTGTCCGTCTGCGGAGCCTGCCGGGCAAGGTCGGCGCAGAACTGCATGGCTGCCGCCAGCTGCGCTGCCTGCTGCTCCAGCACGGTCTGCTGGGCTTGCAGCGCCTGCTGCAGGGGCTGTTCCCCGCGCAGCACCGCCTTGATGGTGGGCAGCGGCACATCCAGCATCCGCAGCATACGGATAAGTTTAAGCGTGCGGACATCCCCTGCGGTATAATCGCGGTAGCCATTGCCCTGCCTGCGCGCCGGGGTGAGAAGTCCCTCTTTTTCATAAAAACGGATGTTGGGAGCCGAAACGCCACTCTGTTCTGAGGCCTGTTTGATGTTCATCTGATTCACCTCCGCACCTACATTACACCTGAAAGTCGGTTGAAGGTCAAGCTTTTTGCGCCAAAAATAAAATATCCGCAGTATTTCCGCTGGTTTTTGCAAACCGGGAAGCGCTGCGGATATTTTTTCAGGCACAGAACTTACTGCTCAGCCTGGCAGAACAGCGAGAAGGTGCGGTAAGCCATGTACAGGTCGGTCTTATGGATGACCTCGAAGGGAGAGTGCATGGACAGCACAGGCACACCCATATCCAGCACCTTGATGCCGCGGTTGGCCACGTACTTGGCAATGGTGCCGCCGCCGCCCAGATCCAGACGGCCCAGCTCACCGATCTGCCATGCCACGCCGTTGGCATCCAGCAGGCGGGTGATATCCCCTACTAGCTCAGCGGAAGCATCGCTGGCAGAGCTCTTGCCGCGGCTGCCGGTGTACTTGAAGAACGCCACGCCGCGGCCTGCGTAAGTACCGTTCTGCGGCTCGAAGGCATTTGCCCAGGAGGGGTCGTAGGCGGCGGTCACATCGGCAGAGAGACACACGCTGTTCTGGAAGGCAAGGATGTCGTCCTGACCGGCGGCGCGGCACAGCAGCTGCATAAAGTGGAACACATACATGCTCTGCATGCCGGTCACACCGTCGGAGCCGATCTCTTCCTTATCGGTCAGCACGCAGACGGTGGTGTGCACAGGATCTTTCGTCTCGATCTCGGCCATCAGGGCGGGGTATGCGTCCACCCGGTCATCGTGACCGTAGCCGCCCACCATGGAGCGGTCAAAGCCCACGTCCCGGGCCTTATGGGCGGGCACCACCTCGATCTCAGCGCGGGTGAAGTCCCGCTCGGTGATGCCGTACTTTTCGTGCAGCAGCATCAGGGTGTTCAGCTTGACGGCTTCCTTGATGTCGGCATCCTCCACAGCGTCGGAGCCGATGAGCACGTTCAGCTCTTCGGCCTTGATGCCCTCGCTGAGCTTGCGGTCGTTCTGCTCGGCACCCAGATGGGGCAGCAGGTCGGTGATGCAGAACACGGGGTCATTCTCGTCCTCACCCACTGCAAAGGACACGCTGGAGCCATCAGCACGGGTGAACACGCCGTGGATGGCCAGCGGCATGGTGCCCCACTGGTACTTGCGGATGCCGCCGTAATAGTGGGTCTTGAAGTAGCTGAGGTGGTTTGCTTCGTACAGCGGGTTCGGGCGCAGGTCCAGACGGGGGCTGTCGATGTGGGCGATCACCAGACGGAAGCCCTCCTCAAAAGATCTCCGGCCGATGGTAGCGGCCACCACCGCCTTGTGCTCCTGCACAAAGTAGATCTTCTGGCCGGGGGCATAGGTCTTTTTCGGCTCAAACTTTTCGTAACCGGCCTCCAGCAGCAGCTTTTCGCTGGCGGCGGCAGCTTCGCGCTCGGTCTTGGCAGCGTTCAGGAAGGCTTTGTAGCCTTCGGCAAAGGCTGCAGCCTTCTCCTTCACGTCGGCGCTCTTGTCGGCGGCGTACTCCGGCTTGTAAAGCAGCTGTTCGGCAGCCTGCTTTGCGGTAAGTTTCTCGCTCATGTTCCTTATCTCCTCTCAGCTTCCTGCATAGATACGCTGATACCGCGCATAGCAGGAAGTGATCTTTTTTACGTAGTGGTTCATCTGGTTATAGGGAAAGCCCTGCAGCGTTTCGCCGTCTGCGGAGTGCTCTTCCATCTGTAAAAGAGCATCTACCGTGCCCCACCCGCTGTGATAAGCGGCAGCGGCAGTGGCAACATCGCCGTTGTAGCGCTCCATGCACAGGTGCAGGTAATAGCATCCGAACCGGATGCTGGTCTCCGGGTCGTAGAGATTTGCAAAGAGCAGTCCTTCGTCCGGTGCGATCTTGCTGCGCAGCCAGATAAAGGTCTCCTCGGTCATCTGCATCAGACCCCGGGCATCCACAGTGGAGGTGGCCTGCGGGTCAAAGCCGCTTTCGGTGCGGATGAAGGCATCCACCAGAAGCGGGTCAAGGCCGTAAGTCTCCGCCCACTGGTCCACCAGCACTTCGTACTTGCGGGGGTATAAAAGCCGTTCCGCCCTGCCCCACAAGTTGGGCACCAGCACAAACAGCAGGATCAGCGCCATGCCCAGCAGGAACAGCCTGCGGCTGCGCATTTTTTTGCGGCGGCGTGCCTTCTGGGCACGGAGAGCGCGGCGCACACGGGCGGCTTCCGGGTCATACTGCGGCGCTGCATTCTTATCGTTATATCGTTCGTTCAAAGCTCTTTTCCCGCACCTCCTTCTGCCAGAAGCTTCCCACACAGCTCCTCAGCCGCAGCCTGCAGATGTGCAAGGTCTGCGTCGTTGCGCAGAACGTAGTCTGCCTGTGCGGTGAGCACGGTTTCCGGCGTTTGTGCGTTCAGGCGGCGGGCGGCCATCCCGGCCGAGATGCCGTCCCGGGCCACGATGCGGGCCACACTGGTCTCAAACGGTGCCGTGACCACGCACAGGCGGTCACACTCGGCCTGCGCCGCAGTCCCCACGATGACCGCGCCATCCAGCACGAACAGCGGTGCACCGGCATCCTGTGCTGCCTGCTTTGCCGCACGGATGCGGCGCACGATCTCCGGGTGGGTCAGGCTGTCCAGCGCCGCCTTGCCTTCCGGGGTGGCAAAGGCGCGGTCAGCCAGCAGGCGGCGGTCCAATGTGCCGTCCTGTTTTAAAATGTCTGTGCCGAACCGCTGGGCCAGCCGGGGCAGCAGCGGCGAGCCGGGCAGTAAAATCTCGCGGCTGATCTGGTCGGCATCGGCCAGCGGCACACCGTGGGCCGAAAACACCGCCGTGACCGTGGATTTGCCGCAGCCGCTGCGGCCCGTGATGCCAAGCGCGATCATAGCTTGATCACCCGGAAGGCCGCAGCGCGGATCAGGCGGTTGTACACCGCCATGGAAAGGCCGTCCTTCTGCGGGCAGCGGGCGTAGACCACGGCATCGCCCTGCTCATCCAGCGCGCGCAGGCAGCGGAAGATGTGCTTTGCCTGATCGGCACCGTCGCCCTCGCGTCCATACTCCACGCAGGGCACACCCAGCTTTTCCGCCTCGCCGGTAAAGCACAGGCAGCTGGGATCCTGCTCGGCGTGGGCATCCACATAGGCTTTGAACTGCTCAAAGGTGCCGTCCAGCAAGGTCACATCCGCCTTGGGTGCGTAGTGCTTGTACTTCATGCCGGGGCTGCGCACCACAGCACCCTCCGGCAGCTTTTCGAGGATGGCTTTGGACACTTCCACCTCTTCGCCCAGGGCACGCTCGAGGTCTTCCAGCGTGATGTGGCCCGGGCGGAACAGGGTGGGCTTTTCGCCCACCACCGACACCACAGTGCTTTCTACGCCCACGTCGCACTCGCCGCCGTCCAAAATCAGCGGCAGGCGGCCGTCCATATCGGTGAACACATCCTGCGCGTTGGTGGGGCTGGGCTTGCCGGAAAGATTGGCGCTGGGGGCAGCAAAGGCGCAGCCGCTCTTTTCAATGACGGCGCGGGCCACCGGGTGGCTGGGCATCCGGATGCCCACGGTGTCCAGACCGGCACAGCACTCCGCTGCCACCTCCGGGCCGCGGGGCATGATGATGGTGAGCGGGCCGGGGCAGAACGCAGCCATCAGCAGCTGGGCGCGCTCCGGCACCTCGCTGACAAGGCCGGGCAGCATTTCCGGTCCGGTGACGTGGACGATCAGGGGATTGTCCTGCGGGCGGCCCTTGGCCACAAAGATCTTCTTCACAGCCTCGCCGTTGCGGGCATCGGCAGCAATGCCGTAAACCGTCTCGGTGGGCAGGGCCACCAGCTCACCGTTCTGCAGCAGGGCAGCGGCTTTTTCAATGCTCTTTTCGTCCGATGCGGGCAAAATTTCAGTTTTCATTTCCATACGGATCATCGTTCTTTCTATCTGTAAAGTATTTGTGCTTTTCAGCATTTATCGACAGGATATCGTTTTATTTTCAAAACCACATTTCAGCCCTGCTCGTTGAGCTTTTGCAGCTTTTCGGCCTGTTCGCGGGTGGCCAGTGCGTCGATCACCTCGTCCAGATTGCCGTCCATGATCTTGGAAAGATTGTGCACGGTCAGGCCGATGCGGTGGTCGGTGCAGCGGTCCTGCGGGAAGTTGTAGGTGCGGATCTTTTCGCTGCGGTCGCCGGTGCCCACCTGCCCCTGACGGCTGGCGTTGATGGCATCCTGCTGCTGTTTCTGCTTCTGGGCCAGCAGGCGGCTGCGCAGGATCTCCAGCGCCTTGTCCTTGTTCTGGAACTGGCTGCGCTCGTTCTGGCATTCTACCACCATGCCGGTGGGGAGATGTGTCACACGGATGGCGCTGGAGGTTTTGTTGATGTGCTGACCGCCCGCGCCGGAGGAGCGGAAGGTGTCGATGCGCAGGTCCTTCATGTCCAGCGCAAAGTCCACCTCTTCGGCCTGCGGCATCACAGCTACCGTGGCCGTGGAGGTGTGGATGCGGCCCTGCGTCTCGGTCTCGGGCACACGCTGCACACGGTGCACACCACTCTCGTATTTGAGGCGGTTGTAGGCACCGGCACCGTCCACCGAAAAGATGGCCTCCTTCACGCCGCCAAGCTCCGTCTCGTTGAGGTTGAGCATTTCCAGCTGCCAGCCCCTGCTTTGCACATACATGGTGTACATGCGCAGCAGGCTGTGGGCAAACAGGGCAGCTTCCTCCCCTCCTGCGCCGCCGCGGATCTCCACAATGACATTTTTGCCATCGTTCACATCCTTGGGCAGCAGCAGAATTTTGAGATTATTTTCCAGCTTTGCCACATCTTGACTTTTTTCGCTGATTTCCTGCTGTATCATCTGCTTGAAGTCCGGGTCAAGTGCGCCCGGTTCTTCCAGCAGAGCTTTGGCCTGTGCCAGATGATCCTGTGCGGTCTGCCACGCGCGGTAGGCCTGCACCACAGGTTCTGCATCGTGGTACTCCCGCATCAGCCTGCGGAAAAGCGCAGGGTCTGCGGCGGTATCCGGCTGGTTCAGGCGGATGGAAAGCTCTTCAAAGCGGTGGCAGACAGCATCCATCTGGGTAAACATGTTCGGCATAATTCCGGCAGTTCTCCTTACAAACTCAGATTCATGTTCGTGCAGCCGAACGGCTCCGGGGCCTTTCCGTCCCGGATGCGTGCTGCGCCGGGCGCTAGGCCTGCCCGGGTTTTACCACCTTTTTGATGTTCTTTTCAATTTTAGCACGCGGCAGCATCACCTCGCGCCCACAGCCGGTACACCGGATCTTAAAATCCATGCCGACGCGCAGTACCTCGAAGCTGGACGCTCCGCAGGGGTGCTTTTTGCGGGTGAGGATGGTATCGCCTACAGCAATGTCCATAGCTCTGCTTCTCCCTTCTGCCTGCCCAAAACAGCAGGCGGTGTGTGCGCAAAGCCCGGCGTGCCGGTTTGCTGCGCATACAGATATAGTATAATGCAAAGCCGCACAAAATGCAAATATCCGCCCATGCGGATGCATAAGTTTTAATGAAATGGAGCTGGCTTTCCCAGACGGCACCTGTCCAGCTCCCAAAAACAACAGAAAGAGGAATGAAAGATGATGCAAGCTTACCGTACCGAAGGCAACTACCGTTCTGCTGCGCGCCTGTCCCCCGCTGAACTGCGCGCCGCCATGGCAAACCGCGAGATCCTGCAGGCCACTGCTCTGGCCTTTGATACCCAGCGCCAGCTGCGGTTCGAGATCGGCGGGGTGAGGGCCGTGATGCCCTTTGCCCAGTGCGCCGATGGTGCCGCAAACGGCACCGTGCGGGACATTGCGGTGCTGACGAGGGTGGGCCGCCCCACCTGCTTTGTGATCGAGGCGCTGGACACCGACGAGAACGGTCAGCCCTTCTACCGGCTCTCCCGCGCGCTGGCGCAGCAGATGTGCAAGGCCGACTATCTGGACACCCTGCAGCCCGGCGATATCCTGCCCTGCACCGTGACCCATATCGAGCCGTTTGGCGCGTTCTGTGATGTGGGCTGCGGCATCAGTGCCCTGCTGCCCATCGACTGCATGTCGGTGAGCCGCATCTCCTCCCCCGCCGACCGGGTGAGCGTGGGCCAGCAGATTTTGTGCGCCGTCAAGAACCGGGATGCACAGGGCCGCTTTGTGCTGACCATCCGGGAACTGCTGGGCACATGGGAGGAAAATGCAGCCGGGTTCACCGTGGGTGAGACCGTGGTGGGCATCGTGCGCAGCGTGGAGGAATACGGCACCTTTATCGAGATCGCGCCCAACCTCGCGGGCCTTGCCGAGAGCTGCACCGACCTTGTGCCCGGGCAGGCGGTGAGCGTCTACATCAAGAACATCCTGCCGGAGAAAATGAAGATCAAGCTGGTGATCGTGAACCACGCCCTGAGCCAGCGCCACCGGTTCGAGCTGAAGTATTTCATTACCGAGGGCCATCTGGACCACTGGGTGTACTCCACGCCGGAAAGCCCCAAGCGCATTGAGACAGATTTTGCCGCTGCGGCTTGCAATCCGGCGTGAAAGCCTTTATACTATAAAAGAAAAGGAATGCAAGGGGGATGTATGGAACGATGGCCGCCAATGATGCTTTTACTGCCGGTGTACGTCCCGGCGGGTTGACCAGCAGCACCGAGATCCGGCTGCTGCTGTGCTATCTGGTCAAAAATGCCGGACCCATTACCCGGCAGGAGATCGAAAACGCCCTGATGGAAGAAGCGCTGGTGAACTATTTCGAGATCGGCTCGTGTCTGGACGATATCACCAGGCAGCAGCTCGTCACCCTGACAAAGGGCAGCTACACCATCACCGAGAAGGGCCGCAAAGTGGCGCAGGAGCTTGCCTACGACCTGCCCCGCAGTGTGCGGGAACGTGCTGTGGCCGCTGTGCTGCGCTGCCAGACATGGGCCCGCAAGGAAGCCAAGTACAGTGCCAGCATTACCGAAAAAGAGGACGGCCACTGCACCATCCGCTGCACGGTGAAAGGGCTGGACAGTGAGCTGTTCTGTCTGGACCTCGGCACACCGGACCGGCTGACCGCCGAGCTGGTAAAAAAGCAGTTCATCCTCAAGGGCAACGAGATCTACCAAATGCTCATCAATAAGCTGACCGAAGAAGAGAAGTGAACAAATAAAGAGGGAGGCACCCGCGCGGCGCTTCCCTCTTCTGTTTTGTAGCGGTCAGATCAGAATGCAGATCAGCCCGGTGCAGCCCTCATTGATGACCCGTTCCAGCGTTTCCTGCAGGCGGGTGCGGGCCTCCTGCGGCATGTGCAGCAGCTTGTTCTGCAGCCCTTCGTTCACCAGCTCGTGCAGGCTCTTGCCAAAGATGTTGGATTCCCACAGCTTTTCCGGGTCGTCCTCAAAGCCGGCCAGCAGGCTGCGGGCAAGGTCCTCGCTCTGCTTTTCGGTGCCCACGATGGGGCTGATCTCGGTGTGGATGGTGGCCTTCATCATCTGGATGGAGGGCGCGCAGGCTTCCAGCCGCACGCCGTAGTTCGTGCCCTGCCGCACGATCTGGGGCTGTTCCAGTTTCAGCTCGCTGACCGTGGGCATCACGATGCCATAGCCGGTGGCTTCCACCTGCTCAAGGGCGCTGCGTACCTTCTCGTACTCCCGTTTGGCCTTTGCCAGCTCCATGATGCAGGGCATCAGGCCCGCTTCGTCGCCAATGGCAAGGCCGGTCTGCTCGCTCAGCACCTGATAGAAAATTTCCGGCTTCAGCTCCACCGTGATGCGCACACTGCCGTTTGCAAGGTCGATGCCGCTGATGGCCGAGCGCTGCACTGCGTCACATTCCAGCGCAGGTGCGTCTGTTCCGGAGGGTACATCCTTCATGCGGGAGACCTTTGCCGCCAGCTGCATGGCCGCATCGTACACCTGCGTTTGCAGCCAGTGGCCGTTTTCCAGCATCGTGACCCAGCGCGGCAGGGCAAAATCCAGCTCCTGCACCGGGAACTCGTACAACACCTGCCGCAGGATGCTGCCGAGTGCCTCCGCGTCCAGATCCACGCAGCTCACCGGCAGCACGGTGTGGTCGTAGTCCCGGGCCATGCCCTCGGCCAGCTGCTTCGTCTCCGGCGCATCCGGGTGGGTGCTGTTGAGCAGGATGATGTAGGGCTTGCCCAGCGCATCCAGTTCTTCCACGATGCGCTTCTCGGTTCTGGCATAGCCCTCCCGCGGGATGTCGCTCACAGAGCCGTCGGTGGTGACCACGATGCCGATGGTGGAATGTTCGCAGATCACCTTGCGGGTGCCGGTCTCGGCGGCAAGGTCGAAGGGCACCTCGTGGTCGAACCACGGGCTTTTGACCATGCGGGGCTTGTCGTTCTCCTCGTGGCCCATAGCCCCCTCCACCATGTAACCCACGCAGTCGATGAGCCGCACCCGGCACTCGCCGCCGCCCTCCAACTGCAGGGGCACGGCTGCTTCCGGGATGAATTTTGGTTCCGTGGTCATGATGGTGCGGCCCGCTGCCGACTGGGGCAGCTCGTCCCGGGCACGCTCCCGCGCAGCCGCCGGGCCGATGGCGGGCAGCACCAGCTGTTCCATGAAACGCTTGATAAAGGTGGATTTGCCGCTGCGCACCGGGCCAACCACCCCAATGTAGATATCTCCGCCGGTGCGTGCGCCGATCTCGCGGCAGATGCTCTTCTGTTCCTGATTTGCCAAATTGCTCTCCCCTTCCCGTTTGCGCTGTGCACCGGACAGGATTCCGGTCCGCTTGTTGTAATCGTATGTTGGGAAAAGGCCGGATATGACAAAAGGCTCCCATGCCAGCAGCACAGGAGCCTTTACAAACATTTTTACAATTACGGGGTCAGACGGTTGGGGCCGCGGAACAGGAACTCGGCATCCTTGATGGTCAGGCCGCACAGCAGCATGGTCAGGCGGTCGATGCCCAGACCGAAACCGCCGTGGGGCGGGCAGCCGTACTGGAAGAACTCCAGATAGAACTTGACATCATCGGCCAGACCCTTTTCCTCGGCCTGCTTCTTCAGCACCTCGTAGCGGTGCTCGCGCTGGGCACCGGTGGTGATCTCAACACCACGCCAGATCAGGTCGTAGCCCTGGGGCACACCGTTCTCGTCGCGCATGTGGTAGAAGGCACGCTTCTCGGCAGCGTAATCGGTGATGAAGAGGAACTCGTGACCGTAGTGCTTCTTCACCCACTCATAGCTCAGGCGCTCGGCCTCAGTGGTCAGGTCGCCCTTCTCGCTCTCATCGACGGTGTAGCCGAACTCTTCTTCCAGACCCTTGTACAGGTCAGCCAGCTTGACCACCGGGAACGGAGTGGTGGGAACGATCACTTCCTGCCCGAACATCTCCTTGATCTGGTCGCCGTAGCTATCTTTAACAGCCTGCAGACCGGCAGTCAGCAGCTCCTCTTCCATCTTCATCACGTCTTTATAGGAAGTGATGTAGCTGAACTCCAGATCGAAGCCGGAGAACTCGGTGGAGTGCTTGTTGGTGTAGCTCTTCTCGGCGCGGAACACAGGGCCGGTCTCGAAGATGCGCTCAAAGCCTGCAGCCATGGCCATCTGCTTGTAGAACTGAGGGCTCTGTGCCAGATAGGCGTTGCGGTCAAAGTAGTCCACCTTGAACACCTCAGAGCCGCTCTCGCTGGCAGCAGCGATCAGCTTTGGGGTGTGGATCTCGATGAAGTTACGGTCCAGCAGGAACTTGCGCATGGCGTTCACAAAGCAGCTCTGTGCCTTGAACATGAGCTGGTTCTCGTCGGTGCGCAGGTCGATCCAGCGGTAATCAATGCGCTGGTCGATGCTGGAGCGCTCCACAGCCTTCTTTTTCTTGGTGGCTGCGATCTCCTTGCGGACGATGGGCAGAGCGTTGGCGATGCTCTCGATCTCGATGCTTTCGGGGATCATCTCCACGCCGCCCATCTTGACGTAGTCGTTCTCCACCACCTTGCCGGTGACGGTGATGACGGAATCCGGGGTGAGCTGATCGATGGTATCCACCAGATCGGGGTGATCTTCCTTTTCCACCGTGATCTGCAGCTTGCCGGTAATATCCTTCAGCACGATAAAGGCCATATACTTGCTGTTGCGCAGGTTCTCGATAAAGCCCTGCACCTTGACCGTGCCGCCGATGGCCTTTTGAGCCTCGTTGATATAGGTGCGTTCCATAATACAGGAATCCTCCTTTGACGTCTTGTGTACTGTTTTATTATACGCTTTTCCGGGGATAAATCAAGAGATATGGCGATTTCGAGTTCGCGAGGCAAAATGCAGTTTCTGTTCACGACCCCTTCTGTGAAAAAGCAGTTCTGAAAGATCCGTAGATTTTTCAGAACTGCAAATAAAAAATATTT
The DNA here is from genome assembly GCF_003478175.1 of Faecalibacterium sp. OF03-6AC. Taxonomy (NCBI): domain Bacteria; kingdom Bacillati; phylum Bacillota; class Clostridia; order Eubacteriales; family Oscillospiraceae; genus Faecalibacterium; species Faecalibacterium sp. OF03-6AC. Next base: position 14,581 of record NZ_QUEN01000005.1, read on the forward strand.
TTCCGCTAAGAATGGCAGAGCAAAGCGGAGCCATTTTTAATGATCCCGCTTTTCCTCTTCGTGCAGAGTGCCGGTGCCGCCCTCCACCACGCCGTCGTGCCTGAGCACCGCGGCAATGGTGCCAAAGAAGCATTTCACATCCAGTCCAAAGCTCAGATGCTCCACATACCAGCCGTCCAGCTTGGCCTTCTCGGCAATTTCCAGCTCGTCGCGGCCGTGGATCTGTGCCCAGCCGGTCAGTCCCGGGCGCACATCGTTTGCATGGTACTTGTCGCGCTCTGCCAGCAGATCATACTGGTTCCACAAAGCAGGCCGCGGGCCGATGACCGCCATATCACCTACAAAGATGTTCCACAGCTGGGGCAGCTCGTCCAGACTGGTCTTGCGCAGGAAATGACCCATGCGGGTGATATACTGGTCCGGGTCGTGCAGCAGATGGGTGGGCATATCGTGGGGCGTGTCGATGCGCATGGTGCGGAACTTTAAAATGTAAAAGTGCTTTTTGCCAATGCCCACACGCTTCTGTTTGAAGAACACCGGGCCGGGCGAGTCCAGCTTGATGGCGACGGCCAGAATGAGAAAAAGCCAGGACAGGCAGATCATGCCGCACAGCGACAGCACCACCGCCAGCAGGCGCTTGATTCCATTGCGATACATGGGGTTCCTCCATTTTCCGATTCAAAGTAGCGGTTCCAGTATAACAGTATGGGCCGGAATTTGCAATTACATCCGCCGCCTGCCGCCGATATTTTTATGCTTTGGCTGCGTTCTGCCGGTTTTGTGGCAAAAAAGTGCCGGTTTTGTCTCTTGTTTTGCAGCGCGGCCCGGGGTAAGATAAAGAAAATGAGAAGCCCACTCCCCCAGTCTCGCTTTCGCTCGACAGCCCCCTCGGAGATGGGGCCTTTGGCAAAACCTCTCACTTTGATAGACTTCCCCCGGCCGGGGGAAGATGTCGCGTAAGCGACAGAAAGGGGAGCGAGGCGGCACGCCGAAAGGCGTGACGGAGAGGGCAAGGATGCTACAAGGAGGTTCCCTATGATCCAGCGTTTCCGTTTTGGCCTGCCCCTGCCCACCGACAGTGTGGTGCAGGAGATCCCAGTTTCCGCCGGGCCGGTGCCCTTCCTCACAGCCGAAGAAGACGGCTGGGCCTACCGGATGGCTCCGGATGCCATCGTGTACGGTCTGGGCGAAATGCCCCGCGGCATCAACAAGCGCGGCTGGCACTACGTGACCAACAACACTGACGAATCCCGCCACAGCGAGGACAAGCTTTCCTACTATGGTGCGCACAATTTTCTGCTCATTGACGGCGGTGTTGGCCGTGAATGCTTTGGTGTGTTCATCGATTTCCCGGGCAAAGTGCGTTACGATATCGGCTACACCGAATACGATGCCCTGCGCTTTGCCACCGAAGAGCCGGATCATGAGCTTTACATCATTACCGGCGACGACCTGAACGCTATCAGCCGCCAGTTCCGGCAGCTCATCGGCCGCAGCTATATCCCGCCCAAGTGGGCCTTTGGTCTGGCACAGAGCCGCTTTGGCTACAAGACCGCTGAGGACGTGCGGGAGGTGGCCCGCCAGTACAAAGAGAACGATCTGCCGCTGGATATGATCTGCATGGACATCGATTACATGCAGGACTACGCGGATTTTACCGTAAACAAGCAGCGCTTCCCGGACCTTGCCGCCCTGAGCGCCGAACTGAAGGCACAGGGCATCCGGCTGGTGCCCATCATCGATGCGGGTGTGCGCATCGACCCGGAAAACCCCGTCTGTGCCGAGGGCCTTGCAAACGGTTCCTTCTGCACCAAAGCCGACGGCACCCCCTTTGTGGCGGCGGTGTGGCCCGGCAAGGCTTACTTTGCGGACTTCCTGCGCCCGGAGGTGCGGGAGTGGTTCGGCCGGCAGTACAAGGCACTGACCGACTGCGGCATCGAGGGCTTCTGGAACGATATGAACGAGCCTGCGTTGTTTTACTCACCCGAGCGGCTCAAGGCTTTCTTTGAGAGCATGGACGAACTGAGCCGGAAGGACAACATCGTGCAGGATGAATTCTTTGGCAAGGTGGTAGGCGGCGCGCTGGGCCTGATGAACGCCCCGGAGGACTACGCCAGCTTCTACCACGATGTGGACGGCCAGCGGGTGCGCCATGACAGGGTGCACAACCTCTACGGCGGCAATATGACCCGTGCGGCAGGCGAAGCCTTTGCCCGCCTGCGGCCCGGCAGACGCACGCTGCTCTACAGCCGTTCCAGCTTCATCGGCAGCCACCGCTACGGCGGCATCTGGCTGGGTGACAACGCTTCCACATGGGCACAGCTTCTGGCCAATATCCAGATGATGCCCAACGTGCAGCTGTGCGGCTTTCTTTATACCGGTGCCGACCTGTGCGGTTTTTCCTACGATACTACGCCTGATCTGGCTCTGCGCTGGCTGGAGTTCGGCCTGTTCACGCCGCTGATGCGCAACCACGCCACCGACGGCTCCCGGATGCAGGAATACTACCGCTTTGCGGATATGCTGCCTGCCCTGCGGAAGATGCTCCGGCTGCGGTATGCCCTGCTGCCCTACCTTTATAGTACCTTCATGAAGGCGGCATTGGAGAGCACCAGTTACTTCCGGCCCTTGGGCTTTGATTTTCCTGCTGACCCGGATGCCCGCGAGGTGCAGGACCAGCTGCTGCTGGGCGAGGGTGTGATGGTAGCGCCTGTCTACACCCAGAACGCCAGCGGACGGCATGTCTACCTGCCGGAAGCAATGAAGCTCTACCGCATCCGCAGTGTAGACGACTATGACACCGAGCTTCTGCCCGCCGGGCACCACTACGTCCGCTGCGCACTGGACGAAGTGCTGCTGTTCATCCGCCCGGGCCATGCGGTGCCGGTGGCAAGACCCGCCAGCTGCACCGCCCAGCTGGACGACACCGCCCTGACCCTGTGGGCCTGCCCGGACGAAAATGGCAGCGCCCGCTGCCGGATGTACACCGATGACGGCGAGACGAGCGATTTTGCCGCACCGGAGCACTGGAAGGTGCTTGAATCGAATTGAAAAGCCGTTTTCCTGTGGCAATGCCGGAAAAAACTGTCTTTTTTCGGCGGTGCCACTTGTATTTTTCTGCGCCGCGCGTTATAATATGCCTTCGGTTCCCTTTATTTACGAAAAATTTACATTTCAGATGCTGTCCTCCCAAGCAGTGTGCAATGCTTCGGAAAACGGCTTCTCCGCGTAAACGATAAAAAGGAGGCACTCTTCTCATGGCTCAGACAAGCCGCTCCGCTGACCTGACCAGCGGCCCGATGCTCCAAAAGATCATCCTGTTCTCCATCCCGCTGGCAGCTTCCAGCATTCTGCAGCTGCTGTTCAACGCTGCGGACGTAGTGGTCGTGGGCCGCTTTGCGGGCAGCACCGCACTGGCCGCCGTCGGCTCCAACGGCTCCCTCATCAACCTGCTGGTGAACCTGTTCGTAGGGCTTTCGCTGGGCGCAAACGTGGTGGCGGCCCGCTGCTTTGGCGCAAAGGATGACCGCGGCGTGCAGGACACGGTGCAGACCTCGGTGACGCTGGGCCTTGTCAGCGGCGTGCTGCTGGCTGTGGTGGGGTTCTTTGCTGCCCGTGGGCTGCTGGAGCTGATGAGCTGCCCGGAGGATGTGATCGACCTCTCTGCGCTGTACCTTAAAATTTATTTCATCGGGATGCCCATGACCATGCTGTACAACTTCAGCAGTGCGCTGCTGCGCGCCGTGGGCGACACCAAGCGCCCGCTGTACTGTCTGGCAGCAGCCGGCATCATCAACGTGGTGCTGAACCTTGTGTTCGTCATTGGCTTTTCCATGAGCGTGGCAGGCGTGGCGCTGGCCACCATCATCAGCCAGACCGTTTCCGCCTGCATGGTGACGCGGATGCTGATGAAGGAGGAGGGCGCGCTGCATCTGGATCTGCATCATCTGGGCTTCCACATGGGTGCCCTGAAGCAGATTTTGCTTATCGGCCTGCCTGCCGGTCTGCAGAGCACCGTGTTCAGCCTGTCCAACGTGGTCATCCAGTCGGCCATCAACTCCTTTGGTTCCACGGTGGTGGCAGGCAGTTCGGCCTCCGCCAATCTGGAGGGCTTCGTCTATACCGCCATGAACGCCTTTTCGCAGGCAGCGGTGACCTTTACCAGCCAGAACATGGGCGCGCGCAAGTATCAGAACCTGAACCGTGTTGTCCTCAACTGCCTGCTGTGCGCCATCGTGACCGGCGTGGTGCTGGGCGGCGGCGCAGTGCTGGCAGGCGACCAGCTGCTGCACTTCTACTCCTCGGATGCGGCGGTGATCGCCGCCGGATACGAACGCCTGCGGGTGATCTGCGGCACCTACCTGCTGTGCGGCATCATGGATACGCTGGCCAGCAGCCTGCGCGGCCTTGGCTACAGCGTGCTGCCCATGGTGGTGAGCCTTGTGGGCAGCTGCCTGCTGCGGCTGGTGTGGATCGCCACCATCTTCCAGCTGAACCGCACACCGTTCATGCTGTACATCAGCTACCCCATCAGCTGGGTGCTGACGGCTGCCGTGCATCTGGCCTGCCTGCTGGTGGTGCGGCACAAGATGAAAAACAAACTTAAACTATCCATCGATTGAAGAACAGGGCTGCATCCGTTTGGGGACGCAGCCCTGTTTTTTACAAGTCTTTTTTCAGCAGGTAGCGGTCGTGGCCGCCATACATTTCCCGCCGGGAGACGATGGCAAACCCGGACGCAAGGGCGTTGTGCAGGCTGTACTGGTTCTGCGGGCTGACGGTAGCACCGATGTGGGTGATCTTTTCCGGGAAAAGCGGCAGCGCTGCTTCCAGCATGAGCCGTTGCAGACCGTTGCCGCGAAAGTCTGCGTGGACGATGGCGCTGTCCGCATTGGCCCAGTGCTCCCACTCGGTGTGCGGCACATCCATGAAGGCCGCATAGTTGTGTGCGCTGCGCCCGCAGAAGCGCACGATGAGATACCCGCCAAGGCGGCTGCCCTGCCATGCGCCGATGCACAGGTCATTGCGGACATAGGCCGTGATGTTTTCCAGCGTGTCCGGCACGAACTGCTCCGGGTCCGGCATGGCGGCGCGCACCTCGTTTTGCAAGGCGTACACCGCCGGGGCCTGCTCCGGCATGCAGCGGCGCAGCTGCATGGACACCGGCGGCTGCACCGGCTGGCCGCAGATCTTGTGCAGAAAAACTTCCATCTTGCGTTTCCCTCCAAAATAAAATCATACTTTTTCGCTGTTTCCAGTATAAATGCCGCTTTTATAAATGTCAATTTATGTTATAATAAAGTATAAAGGGGTCTGCGGCGTATGGCGTGGTCACAAAGGTGCCGTGCGGCGCAGGCTTCAAGTCCCGGCGGGGCGCATCCCCTGCCCGTGAACGGAGGAACCGAACCATGAAGGAATCTGCACTTACCTCTTCCAACCGATTGGGCGGTGCTGTGATCAGCGACCGCATCGTTGCCAGTCTGCTGGAAGAGCTGCGCACCGGGCGCTATGCCCGGGCCGACCGTCTGCCCGCCGAGGTAGATCTTGCCGCTGAGCTGGGTGTGAGCCGCACCGTCATCCGCGATGCTTTGAGCGAGATGGAGCGCGCAGGCTATGTGGAGCGCGTGCGCGGCATTGGCACGGTGGTGAACCGCGCTGTGCTGGGCCTGCGCAGCCGGCTGGACCAGAAGCTGGAATACTACCCGCTGATCCGCAGCTTTGGCAGCTACCCCCACGCCGATGGCATTCAGGTATTTCCCATCCGCGCCGGTGAAGAGCTGGCCCACGATCTGGAAATTGAGCCGGGCGACGACGTGATCTGCATCAAAAAGCGCATTCTGGCCGACACCACCCCGGTGATCTACTCCATCGACTACCTGCCCAGAGCACTGTTCGGTGCCAAAGACTACACCCGCATCGACCTGACCGGCGGCGTGTTCGATATTCTGGAACGGGAGTGCCACCAGCAGATCTCCTCCAACGTCGCCCACCTGAAGGCAAGCTGCGGCGATGATGCCATCCGCTCCGCCATGCGCCTTGCTCCGGGCGAGGCCATGCTGCTGCTGGACGAAGTGTGTTTCAATCGTTTGTGCCGCCCGGTGATGCGCTCGCTGAGCTACTACACGAACTTCTTTGATTTTTCCATTTTACGCAAGCTGCTCTAAACCAAAAAACTGACGGAGGTATGTACCCATGCGACATCTGATCGACCCGTTGGATTTTACCCAGCAGGAAATTTCCACTCTGCTCGACCTTGCCGACCGCATCCATGACGACCCGGCCGCATATCAGGAGGTGGCCCGGCATAAAAAGCTGGCTACCCTGTTCTACGAGCCTTCCACCCGCACCCGCCTCTCCTTTGAGGCAGCCATGCTGAACCTTGGCGGCCATGTGCTGGGCTTTCCCAGTGAGAACGTGTCCAGCGCAAGCAAGGGCGAAAGCGTTGCCGACACCATCCGCGTGGTGTCCTGCTATGCGGACATCGTGGCCATGCGCCACCCTAAAGAGGGCGCACCGCTGCGCGCTTCCCGCTACTCCCGCATCCCGGTGATCAACGCGGGCGACGGCGGCCACCAGCACCCCACCCAGACCCTGACGGACCTCATGACCATCCGCCGCCGCATGGGACGGCTGGATGACCTGACCATCGGCCTGTGCGGCGACCTGAAATTCGGCCGCACCGTGCACTCCCTCATCAAGACCATGGCCCGCTGCAAGAACATCCGGTTCGTGCTTATCAGCCCGGAAGAGCTGCGTGTGCCGGACTACATCGTGAAGGACGTGCTGGAGGCCAACGGCATCCCCTACAAGGAGACCCGCAGTCTGGAGGAATCCATGTCGGAGCTGGACATCCTGTACATGACCCGCGTGCAGAAGGAGCGCTTCTTCAACGAGGAGGACTACATCCGCCTGAAGAACAGCTACATCCTCACCAAGGAAAAGATGAGCCTTGCAAAGCCGGATATGGCTGTGCTGCATCCCCTGCCCCGCGTCAACGAGATCGCACTGGACGTGGACGACGATCCCCGCGCCGCCTACTTTGAGCAGGTGCAGAACGGCGTGTATGTGCGTATGGCACTGATCATGACCCTGCTGGGCCTTTGCGACCCCAAGGCACCTAAGGAGGAGAACTGATATGCTGAACATCGATGAAATTCAGAACGGCATCGTGATCGACCACATCAAGGCAGGCACCGCCATTGGCCTGATGGACCTGCTGGGCATTGCGGGCAACCGCACCGCCAGCGTGGCGCTGATCCAGAATGCACGCAGCAGCAAGACCGCCAGCGGCCGCAAGGACATCATCAAGGTGGAGGGCGATGCTTCCTGGCTGAACCTGGATGTGCTGGCCTACCTTGACCCGGGCATCAGCGTGACCATCATTGAAAACGGCAAGGCCGTGCGCAAGGAAAAGCCGATGCCCCCCAAGCGCCTTGTGAACATTGTAAAATGCCGCAACCCCCGCTGCATCTCCTCCATTGAGGAAGAGTGCGACCAGATCTTTGAGCTGAGCTCCAACGGCAAGTACCGCTGCATCTACTGCGAGCAGGAGCTGCAGGTAAAGCCGGAATAACGACACAGAAAAAGAGCTGCTGTATCAGGCAATTTTGCCGTACAGCAGCTCTTTTTTTGCAATAAAAAATCTGACGGAACTCTCACCGACGCAAATGCCCTGTGCGGCAGATGCTCCATTCCCACAAGCAGCACCTGCCGGACAGAAATGCGACGTACCGAGTGACTTTATCAGCAGCAAACCCCAAAGTTCGCCGTTGAAAGCCCCGCCAGATGAGCTGCGCAGCGCATGAGGACTGCACAGCGAAGAGCAAAGGGAAAACAGAGCAGCTTAACACGCACCGCTGCCCGGATCACTGCACAGGGGGGCAAAGCTTCACCAAGGTTTCCTTTGGCCGCAAATCCGCCCTGCCCCGGCAGGAGGTCGCCTTTACTGGCCTTAGTATAGCATTGTTGCGTGCCTGTTGCACAGAACATGTCATAAATTGTCGGTGCTCATGTCATGAACTGCGCACGGGATGGCGCAGGTAAACCGGAACCACCGGTCACGGCAGCTCACGGTGTACTCGGCACCGTACTTGTGCAGCACGTCCTGCACGTTGGCAAGGCCCATGCCGTGGCCGCTCTCCTTTTTGGTGGTGCCGGGCAGCTTGCCCTCCTCCAGCAGCAGGTCTTCCTGCACGCGGTTGCGCACCGAGATCAGATATTCTTCCGGCGTTTTGCGGATGCGCACATGCACCTCCGGCGGCAGGGCCTGCGCTGCGGCGCGGGTGGCGTTGTCCAGAAGGTTGGAGAGCACGATGACCATATCCATGCTGTCGAAGGGCATCCGCTTGAGATCGCACAGGTCAAAGTAAATGTTCACGCCAACTTTTGCCGCTTCTTCGTATTTTTTGCTCAGAATGGAATCCAGCAGCGGGTTGTGGGTGTCCATGATGGTGGTGCCCGCCGCCACCGTTTTGCTCACGCTGGCAATGTAGGCCTGTGCGCCTTTCAGATCTCCCTGATCCAGCAGGGCGGTAAGGGCTGTCATGTGGTTGGTGAACTCGTGGGTCAGGCGGCGCTGTTCCGTGTAGGAATCCAGCAGGGCTTCGGCACGCTGCTGTTCCAGCTGAGCACGGTAGCGGGAGTTCTGCCGCTGCACCACCTGATCGTTGAACATCTGCACGATGGCGATATGCACCAGCACCGCCACGCTCATGCCAAAGGTGAGCAGCATGGTCATCCGGGTAGCGGGCTGCTGGGTCCCTGTGACCATCAGCACAATGTTCAGCACCACAGCCACCCCGGGGAAAAAGGACATCACCAGCGCCTGCAGCGGCTGCAGAGCACACTTCTGGTTCCAGCTGTACAGGGAATGCGCAACTGCTGCACCCACGATAAGGTTCGCGGCGCACAGCGCGATCAGGCAGCCGGGGTGCTGCCATGCTTCGCCGGTGCGCACCCCGGTGAACCAGGAGTAGGTATAGTTGACCGTGTTCTCCACCAGCAGGCACATGGTGCCGTTGATCAGGCAGGCGGTGAGCTTATCGGCAAAGTTTCCGCCAAACAGCTGCGCCGTAACAAAAAGGTACAGCACATTGAGCAGGACGCTCTGCACATTGAAAAATGACATTCCTGCTGCGAGTGACAGGCCCATCTCCCCCATGCACAGCAGCTCTGCCCACAGAACCGGCCAGCGCAGTTTTCCCCTGCCCAGATAGGCCCATTCTACCAGAATAAAGGCGTTGCACTGAATCAGACAGACCAGATGCCCCAGCATCATTTCCGCAAATGCATCACTCATCCCCATACTGCCCCTTCCATTCCAGATATGCGTTCTGGATGGCCGCATAGCCTGCGCGGCTCACGCTCAGCTCCACCCCGTTTTTCAGCAGGGCGCGGTAGCTGCGGATGCTGCGCACATATTTCATGTTCACCACATCGCTGCGGCTCACCTGCAAAAAGCCGTTCTCGTAGAGCATGGGCGGCAGGTCGGCGATCTTGCCGTAGTAGGTGCAGATGGGCCGGCGGGCAATGTCGCCGTAGACGTTGATCTGGCGCAGGTCGCTTTCCAGATAATAGATCTGATCCAGCGGAATTTCCGTTTCGGTGCGGTTGTGGTGCACCGTCAGAGTCTTGCGCTGGTCGGTCAGGGCGGCAAGCAGGTCGTCCAGACACTTGGGCAGGGTGCGCGCAATGTCCCGCTTGAGCAGGTAGCGGTAGGCGTTCACCGTGTAGCCTTCCAGCGCAAATTCCAGATAGGCCGAAACATACACCAGCATCAGGCCGGGGCACTTCTGCTTGAGCTGACGGCCCAGCACCATGCCGTTTGCACCGGGCATGTCCACGTCCAGAAACGCCAGCTGATACAGCTCCAGCCCCGGCGTTGCAAGCACCTCGGCTGCGCTGGTGCAGACGGCGGTGTGCACCTGCACGCTGCGGGCGGTAAAGTAGACGGCGACATATTCTGCCATGCGCGCGCCGAACGCCGCATCGTCGTCACAGATCAGGATATGCATGGAAGGTTCCTTTCTGCCGCAAAAGGCCCCTCTTATTGATGGAATAAGAGGAGCCGGGAACTCCTTCCGTCACGGCTTGCGCCGTGCCACCTCCCTCTGTGAGGGAGGCTTTGGCAGTACGCAAAGCTTTATCTCTTCGCCAGAGGCTCCCTCCATGAGGGAGCTGTCGAGCGAATGCGAGACTGAAGGAGTTTCGCTTATTTACGCAAAAAATTTATCGTAGAGGCCAAAGGCAAAGATGAACAGCACGATCACCGGCAGCACGCAGGTCAGGTAACCGCGCATCCAGTCGTGCATCTTGAGGCCCTTGCCGGTGTTGACTTCCTTTTTATAGTTGTCCCAGCCCCAGCCGTAGTTGGTAACGCAGAACAGCAGGTACACCAGGCTGCCCAGCGGCAGGAACAGGTTGCTCACGAGGAAGTCCTCCAGATCCAGCACAGCGCCGCCGAACACGGCAAAGCCGTCCCATGCCCACACGTTGTAGCCCAGCACGCAGGGCAGCGAAAGCAGAGTGATGAGCACGAAGTTCACCAGACTGGACTTCTTGCGGCTGCAGCCGGTCAGCTCCATGCCGCAGCAGATGATGTTCTCGAACACGGCCAGCACGGTGGAAAGCGCTGCAAAGGCCATGAACAGGAAGAACAGGGAGCCCCACAACCGGCCCATGGCCATGTTGGCAAAGATGTTGGGCAGGGTAATGAAGATCAGGCTGGGGCCGCTGGTCTGGTCCACACCGTAGGTGAAGCAGGCCGGGAAGATGATGAGACCGGCGGTGATGGCCACGAAGGTATCCAACACCACGATGCGGGCGGACTCGCCCAGCAGGGAGTGCTCCTTGCCGATGTAGCTGCCAAAGATGGACATTGCGCCGATGCCAAGGCTCAGGGTGAAGAAGGCCTGATTCATGGCGGACACCAGCGTGTTGACCACGCCCACCTCTTTCATGCGCTCGAAGTCGGGCACGAGGAAGAAGCTCAGGCCTTCCTTTGCGCCGGGCATGAACAGGCTGTTGACGGCCAGCACCACCATGATCACCAGCAGGGCGATCATCATGACCTTGGTCACGCGCTCAAGGCCGTTCTGCAGGCCCTTGGCGCACACAAAGATGCCCAGTGCCACCACGAACACCATCCAGAAGGTCATCACGCCGGGGTCTGCCAGCATTTCGGTAAACTTGCCAGCCACCTGATCGGCGTTCAGGCCTGCCAGCTTACCGGTGGCGGTCATGTAGAAATAGTGCAGCATCCAGCCTGCCACGGTGGTGTAGAACATCATGAGCAGATAGCAGCCAATGAGGGTAAGATAGCCGTGGATGTGCCACTTCTGGCCCGGTTTTTCCAGTGCCTGATAGGCCCGCACCGGGCTTTTGCGGGAAGCGCGGCCCACTGCAAACTCCATGGTCATAATGGGCAGGCCCAGAATGACCAGAAAGAGCAGGTAGAACAGCACAAATGCGCCGCCACCGCCCTGACCGGCAATATAAGGGAACTTCCACACGTTGCCAATGCCGATGGCACAGCCCGCCGAAAGCAGAATGAAGCCCAGCCGGGACTTCAGTTTTTCTCTTTCCATGATTCCAAACTCCTTGTTTTCCGTTCTGCTCTGCCCTGCCCTTTGCGGGGCCGGGCGAAGCGTTGCTTTTGTATTATAGCACAAATTTGGTCGAAGAACAGGGGTGCTTCAGCGAGATGAACTTTTGTTGTCAAAAGTATTCTTTGTCTTTCCCGCGTGCACAGCCCGTCCTGCCGCAGGGCCGTACCGCAATTTCCGTTGCAGGTGCGTCCGTTTTTGGTGTATTTGCGGCGGGATGCAATTTTTCTCACCTGAAAGGTGAAGAGCTGACAGTTATTCACTTATATAAAAATGCCTTGCATAACAGCCGAGAACCATCTCTTGACAAACCAGCAAAAAGAAACTATACTACAAATAGAGAAGGTGCTGTCCGCAATGGTCAGCTCCCTCCGGCTAATTGGTCAATAAGAAGAATGACCGCTCACCGTTTGGAGACTGGGGCGGTCATTTCTTATTGTTATGGATCTCTTTGAAGATTGCCCATGCGATCTGAAATGTAATCCCAACTGTACCGCCAACAATGACGAACAGCTGCAGAACATCGCTCAACACCATGATGCATCCCCCCTTCCGCGTTTGCGAACGGGGGAACAAACAATAAGCTTTTACGTCCCCCGGACGCTTGCCAGAGGAAAGCATGACCACCTGCGCTTGCAGACAGCACCTAATCACCGCCTTTTCGGGCGGCATCTTTATGATATCATAAAAAATAACATTTTACAATAAAGAAAGCACCCGCTGTACAGGTGCTTTCTTTTCGTCTATATAGGTATATAGGCTTACTTGCGCTTTTTGGGGGCAGTACCCTTGCCCACCGGGCCGCGAGGGCGGCGCGCGGCAGCCTTGGACTGCACTGCGGCGCTGCGGGTCTGGGCGCGGCCCTTGGCGGCAGCGGCACGCAGACCGTTGACCTCTGCCTTGGTCAGCTCACGGTAGGTGCCGGGCTTGAGCATTCCCAGCTTTACCACGCCCTCGGCATTGCGCTTCAGGCGCACCACCTCAAGGCCCACGGTCTCGCACATGCGGCGGATCTCGCGGTTTTTGCCCTCTTTCAGGGTCATTTCCATCACGGTGCGGCCCGGCTCGTCGGTAACAACGTTGATGGCGCAGGGCATGGTCTTGGTGCCGTCGTCCAGCACAACGCCGCTGCTCAGCTTCAGGATCTGGCTTTCATCGGCGCGGGGCTGCACGGTGACGCGGTACAGCTTGGAGATGCCGCCCGACGGATGGGTGACGGCCTGCGCAAATGCGCCGTCGTTGGTCATGAGCAGCAGGCCCTCGCTGTCCTTATCCAGACGGCCCACCGGGTACAGGCGGGCGGGGATATCGCTCACCAGCTCCATCACGGTCTTGCGGCCCAGCTCGTCGCTGGCGGTGGTCACATAGCCGCGGGGCTTGTACAGGGCCAGATAGTACATCTGCTGATCCTTGCGGATATAGATGCGCTCGTCGTCCACGTGCAGCACGTCGCGGTTGGGGTCCATCTTGTCGCCCACCTTGACGGGGTGGCCGTTGACCTTCACGCGGTCCTCGGCGATGATCTGCTCTGCCGCACGGCGGGAGCACAGACCCTGTTCAGCCATGATCTTTTGAATACGTTCTTCTGCCATAATAAAACTCCTTGTGCGCCTCCCGGCGCTCAAAACGCGCACCTCTCCCCTGTTTTGGGGTGCGGGTGCGCCTGTATCAAAACTGTGAGTTGGAAGCTCACAGTTACGGCGATAGTAGTTAGCAGGCCAGCAGGGAGCTTTCTCCGCGAACAGCCCGGGACTCCAGTCCCGCCCCAACGCTTGCGCGCCGGGGCCCCACCCCCAGGACATTCGCTGGAGAAACTCCCTGCCGTCCTGCCGGGATCGGCACCGGATACTCCGGCAAGATGCGCGAAGCCATGTCTGAAGTGCAGGCTGCGACTAAAATCGACAGAAAAGCCCGTCGGGAAGTGCGAGGGCTACACCACGCTGGTGGTCTGGCGAGCGCAGGCGGGACGGAGTGTCCGGTGCCAAGCCCTCCACTTACTGCTCAGCAGGAGCAGCAGGCTCTTCCTTCTTTTCATCCTTCTTGATGAGGGCGGCAACCTTGTCCACCAGCTCCGGCAGCATAGTCAGGGCACGGCTGATGGTGTCGGCGTTGTCCGACAGCTGGATGGTGCGCACGCAGCCGTCCTTTACCACGAGGAAGGCCACCGGCTGGATGTTCACACCCGCACCGGAGCCGCCGCCAAACAGGTCCTTGTTGGCGGCGTTCTTGCCGTCAAAGTCGGTGCCGCCGGAGGCAAAGCCAAAGCTCACCTTGGAAACCGGCAGGATGGTGGTGCCGTCCTCGGTGATGATGGGCTTGCCAATGATGGTGTTGGAGTCCACCATCTGGTGGATCTTCTCCATGGTAACGTTCATCAGGCCCTGAATGGGATGCTCAGCCATAAAACAGCTCTCCTTTATCGGTTTGATTCGGGCAAAGGCCCGTTGTCTGCAGATCCGGATACACTTATAGTGTACCACATTATAGGAAGATGTCCAATACTTTTTTGCGCCAGAACTCGTACAGCACCCGCACCGCCGCAAGGACGATGAACAGTGCCTGTGCGCTCACCCGGCAGGACACCCGGTCCTCCACGGTGGGCTGCCCGCTGCCAAAGTCCGGCAGGATGCGCAGCTCATCGAACTGCAGCCAGACAAAGCGGTCCAGCACGCCCAGTACCGGGTACAGCCACGCCTGCAGCTTGCCGTAGCTGCGGGCAGCGGCGGCGGGGTCCTCCCCGCGCACACCAAGGCGCACCTGTATTTTTGTGATGCGCAGCGCACCGAACACCGCTTTGGTCAAAGTGCCCGCACCTTTGAGCATGGTGCAGAGGATCTCCAGCGTGATCTTTGCCTTTTTGCGCGGCTGGGCGGGCTTGTTTGCCTTGGCGGCAGCGGCGGCGGCCTTTTTGCGGGCTTTCTCCTCTGCCTTTTTCCGCTTGCGCTCGGCCCGCCATGCGGCAAACTTTGCCTTGACCTTGCCAAAGCCCTTGGGCGGGGCCGGGTTTTCCGGTGCGGGCGGCGGCTCCGGCTTCGGGTACTGGAACACCGGGAAGGTGATGCCCAGCGCACCGGCCTTTACGGTGAGCACGCCGTGCTCCCAGCACAGGTCTGCGCAGAAGGGGCACAGCAGCAACAGCACCAGTAAGATCAGCACCACCAGCAGCAGAATGCCGATCACCCGGAGGATGAACAGCAGCACTGCGCCCAGCGCGGCGAGGAATGCTCCCATGCGTTACCCCTCACTTTCTGTCGGTGATTCGTTTGTTTCCGTTTCCTGTCCGTGCACCGGCGGCAGGTCGGCCAGAGAAGAAAGGCCGAACACCCGCAAAAAGGTGTCGGTGGTGCGGAAGCTCACCGGCCTGCCCGGCAGGTCAAGGCGTCCGGCTTCCTCAATGAGGCCCTTTTCCAGCAGGCCCGACACGCTGGACGAGGAATCCACGCCGCGCACCTGCTCGATGAAGGCGCGGGACACCGGCTGGTTGTAGGCGATCACGGTCAAGGTCTCCATGGCGGCGGGGCCAAGGGGCACTGCGCGGCGGCTGTCCAGCAGGCGGCGGATGCAGTCGGCCCACTCGGTCTTGGTGGCAAGCTGCCAGCGGGTGTTCAGGTGCAGCAGGCACAGGCCGCTGTCCTCCCGGGCGTAGCGCTCCCGCAGGGCTTCCAGCGCGGCTTCCACGCTGAGCTGCGGCAGCTGCACCGCCTGGGCCAGCTTGTCGGCACCAATGGGGTCGCCGCTGGCAAACAGCATGGCTTCCACGGCTGCACGGATCTGTTTCTGGTTCATTCCTTCTCCTTATCACGTTGGATGCGGCCCCGCTGCATGGTCAGCCGGCCCGCGTCGTCCAGCGTTACGCGGCCGCCGCGCACCAGCTCCAGCAAGGCCAGAAAGGTGGCCACGTTGGTGCTGCGGGTCTGCTGGCGGCTGAACAGCTGGCTCATTTTTGCCGCTGTACCGGCAATCAGGTGCCGCAGAATGTACACCACCCGGCTCGTCACCGACACCATGGGCGCTGTGACCAGCGGCTCGAACTGCTGCTGGGTAGGCTCCCGGCGCAGCTTGGTGCGGCCGGAGAGAGCGGCCCAGTAATCCGCCAGCACCTGCGGTGCATGGTGCAGGTCGTAGGTGTTATCGAACTCCATCTCCATGGGCGGACGCACAAAAACCGGCGCAGCTTCGGCCTTTTTGCGCAAAAGCGCAGCCATGCGGCGGCACTGGTCGTACTCGATCAGCTGGCCGGTGAACTCCTGCTTCATGCGCTCGCCCTCTTCGCTGCGGGGCAAAAGCAGGTAGCTTTTCATCTCCACCAGCCGCGCGGCCATCTCGATGAAGGCGCTGGCGG
Source organism: Faecalibacterium sp. OF03-6AC (assembly GCF_003478175.1). Classification (NCBI taxonomy): domain Bacteria; kingdom Bacillati; phylum Bacillota; class Clostridia; order Eubacteriales; family Oscillospiraceae; genus Faecalibacterium; species Faecalibacterium sp. OF03-6AC. The sequence continues at coordinate 30,526 of NZ_QUEN01000005.1, forward strand.
CTTCCGGGTCCGGGTCGGCCCGCGCCACCGTGGCGGTGTACTGGTCGATCAGCTCCAGAATGGGGATGTCGTGCAGGTCCATCTTATGTTTGGCCACAAGCGCCAGCAATAATTCCAGCGGGCCGTCAAAATCTTCCAGATGGAAGGTCAATTCTTCTGCCACGCTCACACCACCGTCCCAAGGCCGGCATAGTAGATGGAATACGCGATCTTATCAATGTAGCCGGTGCCCTTGCCCAGCAGCTCCCACACAATGTTGTTCAGGTAGTACAGGGGGGTATCCAGTGCGCCGAACCACACTGCCGCCAGCAGGGCGATCATGATATAGCGCTCGTACTTCATCAGGCCAAAGTAGATGCGCCGGGGCAGCAGCACCAGCAGGATGCGGCTGCCGTCCAGCGGCGGCACCGGGATCAAGTTGAACACGGCAAGGCTCACGTTCATCAGCACAAGGTACTGCAGGAACATGGCAATGTAGATGGTGGCATCGTTCACCGGTGCCCAGTAGTACATGAGCTTCCACACCACCATGCCCACATAGGCAAGGAGGATGTTTGCCGCAGGGCCAGCCAGCGCGGTGAGGGCCATGCCCCACTTGGGGTTTTTGAAATTGCGGGGGTCGGTGGAGACGGGCTTTGCCCAGCCCACGCCCGCAAACACCATGCACAGCGTGCCCAGCAGGTCAAAGTGGGCAAAGGGGTTCAGCGAAAGCCGCCCCTGCCGCTTTGCGGTGTCGTCGCCCAGCAGCCATGCCGCCAGCGCGTGGCCGCACTCGTGGAAGGGGATGGCCACCAGCGCCACCAGCGCGCGGATGAGATAATAGATGCCCTGAGAGGTCATTCGATATTCCTGCCTTTTTTCAGTATACCATATATAATACTATTTTTTGAGGTTTTAGACAAGGGGTGTCCAGACGATTTAAAATGATCTCCGCTTCGCTCTGATCATTTCAGCGGAATTTTATTTTTAATTCGTGATTTGTCTACGAGTTGCGGCACCCAGCATTCGTTTCGTGCCTTGAACGGCACTCACGTCTTGCTGGCCGCTGCCCCAACAGCTTCTCCCTGTTTCCGCCACTGGCGGCGGTCGTCGCCGTTGCAGCCTGCGGGCTGCTCCAAATCACATTTTCACACAAGGGGTCGTAACAAAAAACAGCATCTGAATGCATCGGGGCAGTTTTCCAAAAAACCGCAATATTTTTTGAAAAAAGGCTTGCATTTTGCCCGGTAATCTGCTACAATAGTCAAGCTGATTATTTTGATTCCTTACTTCACTGCAGGAGGTGCAAGTACCATGGCTAAATGTGAATGCTGCGGCAAGGGTGTTGCCTTTGGTATCAAGGTTTCTCACTCTCATCGTCGTTCCAACCGTACCTGGAAGCCGAATGTCCGTCGTGTCAAGGCGGTCGTTGAGGGTTCTCCCAAGTACGTCTACGCATGCTCCCGTTGCCTGCGCGCTGGCAAAGTTACCCGCGCTGTCTAATTTGGTGTATGTGGCCGGTCACTTTGTCGAGTGGCCGGCTTTTTTTGTTGCTGTAAGGAGGCAAAACACATGGCTCTGCCCAACGATCCCATCATGCTGCTGAGCGTGGTGAACCTGAAGCTGCGTGATTTTTACAAAAACCTCGATGCTCTGTGCGAAGACATGGATGCCGACAAGGCAGATCTGTGCGCAAAGCTCCGGGCCGTGGGCTACGAGTACGATGCCCAGCGCAACCAGTTCGTGTGATATTTCCAGAGAAAGCTTTCTTTTGATCGCTAACGGCCGGCACCGACGTGCAGCGACTGCGCCCGGGCCGGTGAATATAGAAACAAGGAGTGCTTGAGTTATGATCCAGGGTACCTATTACAAAGAGTGGAGCAGCGTGCTGAACCGCGAGATGGAGTTCAAGGTGTATGGCAGCGCCGGTGTGCCGGTGCTGGCCCTGCCTGCCCGCGGCGGCCGCTTTTATGATTGGGAGAACAACGGCATGCCCGATGCCATTGCCCCGCTGCTGAACGAGGGCAAGGTGCAGCTGTTCTGTGCCGACAGCATTGACGGCGAGGCCGTACTGAACGGCGACATCCCGGTGCGCCGCCGCGCCGAGATGGAGGAAAAGTACTTCGTCTACCTTACCGCCGAGCTGGCACCCCGGGTGCTGGCCCTGAACGGTGCCGCAAAGGATGTCAAGCTGTGGTGTGTGGGCATCGACCTTGGCGCTGTGCACGCCGTCAACTGCCGCCTGCGCCGTCCCAAGCTCTTTGCCGGTGCCATCGGCCTTTCCGGCATCTACGATCTGGCCCGCTTCTGGGGCAGTGAAGCCGACGATCTGGTGCTGCGCTGCTCTCCCCTGCAGTATCTGGCCGAGAACGGCATCGCCGACAAGCTGGCTCTGGCCAAGGCCAAGGAGAACAGCCTGATGCTCTGCGCCGGTCAGGCTGCCTACGAGGACGACGCCAAAGCCGACACGCAGGCGCTGGCCGATGTGCTGGCCGCACAGGGCCTGCCCGCCCACCTCGAGGTCTGGGGCGGCGATGTCTCCCACGAGTGGTACTGGTGGGGCAAGATGCTGGGCCTGTTTGTGCCGCGGATTCTGGAGAAGTAAAAGTTATTTGATAGAGGGAAGGCATTTGCAGTGCCTTCCCTCTTTTTGTTTGTATTTTTCAATTCCCTACTTGATTTATCGGGTTTGCTGTGCTATACTCATGCCGTAAGATTCATACCCCCTATGGGTAAAGGAGATATTTTATGGACAACGAGAAAAAGCCCTGCTGCTGTTGCGGCACGCCCGCCCAGCCCGAAGCTGCCACAGCTCCGGCCATTGACGCATCCGCTGTGCCCACCGAAAGCGTCACCCCCTCCTGCTGCCGCCACAAGGACCGCACCCCGGAGGAACACAAGGCCCTGCTGAACCGGCTCAGCCGCATCGAGGGGCAGGTGCGCGGCATCCGCGGCATGCTGGAAAAGGATGCCTACTGCGTGGACATCCTTGTGCAGGTGGCGGCGGCGAACTCGGCGCTGAACAGCTTTTCCAAGGAGCTGCTGGCACAGCACATCTCCACCTGCGTGGCGGACGACCTGCGTGCGGGCAGCGAGGCAAAGCTGGACGAGCTGATGAATCTGCTGCCCAAGCTCATGAAATAAGAAGCCCGTTCCCGTGCATACTCAACGTAGGAGTGATATTTTATGGAACAATACAACGTTACCGGCATGAGCTGCGCAGCCTGCTCTGCCCGGGTGGAAAAGGCCGTGAGCAAGGTGCCCGGCGTTGCCAGCTGTTCGGTGAGCCTGCTGACCAACTCCATGGGCGTGGAGGGCACCGCCAGCTCTGCCGAGATCATCAAGGCCGTGCAGGATGCCGGTTACGGTGCCAGCCCCAAGCGTGCGGGCGCGGCGGCTGCCAGCGCCACCAGCGCCGACCTTGACGCGCTGGCCGACCACGAGACCCCCAAGCTCAAGCGGCGGCTCATTGCGTCGCTGGGCTTTCTGCTGGTGCTGATGTACTTCTCCATGGGCCACATGATGTGGGGCTGGCCCCTGCCCCGCTGGTTCGACGGCAACCACATCGCCATGGGCCTTGTGCAGCTGCTGCTGGCGGGCATCGTCATGGTCATCAACCAGAAGTTCTTCATCAACGGCTTCAAGGGGCTGATCCACGGCTCGCCTAACATGGACACGCTGGTGGCCATGGGTTCCATGGCAAGCTTTGTGTGGAGCACCTACGCCCTGTTCGCCATGACCCGCGCGCAGGTGGACGGCAACAGCGAGCTGGTCATGCATTATATGATGGAGTTCTACTTTGAGTCCGCTGCCATGATCTTGACCCTCATCACGGTGGGCAAAATGCTGGAGGCCCGCTCCAAGGGCAAGACCACCGACGCGCTCAAGAGCCTGATGAAGCTTGCCCCCAAGACCGCCACCCTGCTGCGGGACGGTGCCGAAGTGACCGTGCCCATCGAGCAGGTGCAGAAGGGGGATATTTTTGTGGTGCGCCCGGGCGAGAACATCCCCGTGGACGGCATCGTGCTGGAAGGCACCAGCGCCGTGAACGAGAGCGCCCTGACCGGCGAGAGCATCCCCGTGGACAAGGCTGCGGGCGATAAGGTGAGCGCTGCCACCACCAACCAGTCCGGTTTCCTGCAGTGCCGGGCCACCCGCGTGGGCGAGGACACCACCCTTGCCCAGATCATCCGGATGGTCAGCGATGCCGCCGCCACCAAGGCTCCCATTGCAAAAATCGCCGATACGGTGTCCGGTTTCTTCGTGCCTGCGGTCATTACCATCGCGGTGGTCACCACCATCGTGTGGCTGCTGCTGGGCCGGGAGCTGGGCTATGCGCTGGCCCGCGGCATCTCCGTGCTGGTCATCAGCTGCCCCTGTGCGCTGGGTCTGGCAACGCCGGTGGCCATCATGGTGGGCAACGGTCTGGGTGCAAAGAACGGCATCCTGTTCAAGACCGCCGCTTCGCTGGAGGCTGCAGGCCGCACCCAGATCGTGTCTTTGGACAAGACCGGCACCATCACCAGCGGTGAACCCAAAGTGACCGACATTCTGCCCGCCGAGGGCGTTTCCGAGACGGAGCTGCTCACCCTTGCCGCCGCACTGGAGCGCAAGAGCGAGCACCCGCTGGCAAAGGCCGTGCTGGCCTGCACCGACGCGCAGAAGCTCACCGCCCCCGAGGTGTCCGGCTTTGCCGCCCTGCCGGGCAACGGTCTGGCCGCAAAGCTGGACGGCGTGGAGATCTTTGGCGGCAATGCGTCCTTTATTGGCACCAAAGTCACCGTGCCCGCACAGCTGCAGGAGAAGGCCGCAGCCCTCTCCGCACAGGGCAAAACGCCCCTGTTCTTTGGCGGAGCAGGCCGTCTGCTGGGCATCATCGCGGTGGCCGATACCATCAAGGAGGACAGCCCCCGCGCCATCCGGGAGCTGCAGGCCATGGGCATCCGCGTGGTGATGCTCACTGGCGACAACCAGCGCACTGCCGACGCCATTGGCAGGCAGGCCGGTGTGGACGAGGTGATCGCAGGCGTGCTGCCCGACGGCAAGGAAGCGGTCATCCGCCAGCTGCAGGCATCCGGCAAGGTGGCCATGGTGGGCGACGGCATCAACGATGCCCCGGCCCTGACCCGTGCCGACACCGGCATCGCCATCGGCGCAGGCACCGATGTTGCCATCGACGCGGCGGACGTGGTGCTGATGAACTCCCGGCTGTCGGACGTGCCCGCCGCCATCCGCCTGAGCCGCGCTGCCCTGCGCAACATCCACGAAAACCTGTTCTGGGCGTTCATCTACAACATCATCGGCATCCCGCTGGCGGCCGGCGTGTTCATCCCCTTCGGCCTGACGCTGAACCCCATGTTCGGTGCTGCTGCCATGAGCCTTTCCAGCTTCTGCGTGGTAAGCAACGCCCTGCGCCTGAACCTGTTCGACGTGCACAGCACAAAGCACGATCGTGCGGCAAAAAATGCTGCTTCCCTGCCCGCTGTCTCCGCACAGCCCGCAGCGGTTGCAAATAAAGAGAGTACCAAGGAGGACACTGCTATGAAAAAGACCCTGAAGGTGGAAGGCATGATGTGCGGCCACTGCGAAGCCCGCGTGAAGAAGGCTCTGGAAGCCCTGCCCGAGGTGGACGAGGCCGTGGTGAGCCACGAGGCCGGCACCGCCATCGTCACCCTGAACGCCGAGGTCGCCGACGACGTGCTGAAGAAGGCCGTTGAGGATCAGGACTACCCTGTGACCGGCATCCAGTAAACCGCCGCTGAATACTCCCCATCAAATGGAAAGGCCGCTGCATGTGAACGCAGCGGCCTTTTTATCGTGTTTACAGGCTTTTAAAATTGATTCAGAATATCATGGTGTCCAATGTCCAACAGCAGAATGATCGTATCACCGTCGTACTGCCAGATGACCCGCACGTCCATGTTTACGCTGAACTCGAACAAGTCTACCGTGCCTTGAATACGCTTTGTGCGCAGCGACGGATACAGCGGGTCCATTTCCAGAATTTCCAGCTTCTTTTTCAGCTGCGCCCGCTCCGCTGCGTTCAAACGCTTCAGGTTCTTTATGAATCGTTTGGTGTAGGTGATCTTGTAATTCATTCGTCCGCACCGTCCAGCGCTTCAAACAGTGCGTCCACAGTGTCGAACACCGGCTGCTCCCCTGCCGCAATTTTGGCCTTTGCTTCGTTGATCTCGCTGCGCAGCTCGTCCAGATACTTTTTGGGGTAAACGGCTACCGGCATCAGCTCGATCACGCCATCCTTCTCCACGATCTCCAGCTTGTCGCCCTCACGCAGGCCCATCTTCATTACAATATCCTTTGGAATGGTGATCTGGGATTTTGTCCTCAATTCCGTCAGCATCCTTCATTCTCCTTTGTGCGATTTTCTTACTTTCTCACTTTTATTATACTCTGCTTTTTTGCAAAAAGCAACCATGCACCATAAAATTTTACGAAGCGTCGTTTCTGTGGGTTCTTATTGTATTTCGTCAAAAAGTATGTTAAACTAAAAATACCGCCCGAAAAGGCGGTGATTAGGTGCTATCTGCAAGCGCAGGTGGTCATGCTTCCTGCCCTGTATCGCTGCTCTTTCTACATGGAATGAAGCAGAGGTTCCGGGAGGAAACTTTTTTGGAAGTACCCTGCCCGGAGCCTTGAAGGCGAAGGGAGGGATATCAATGAGCCTGATGGAGCTTTTCACTCTGCTCACGGTCATTCTCATGCTGTTGAGTCTGATCCTTGATGCAGTTCGCCTGACCGTTGAGGTCTTGGAGAAGTTTTCTCAGCGCAAATGTGATGACAACAAAAAAGATTGACTGCCACAGCCTTCCAACTCCGTGCAGTCAATCTTGATTGTAAAGATAGGAAGCTGACCATTGCGGACAGCACCTTTTCTATTTGTAGTATAGTTATTTTTTGCCGTTTTGTCAAGAGAAGGTGCCCGCCTTCTCTTTTTCTTTTCCCATTTTCCGGTGCATTTTCTCCCCGGAAGCTGTGGCTTTTTGCGCAAAAACTATTTGTTGACACGTTGTTTTTTCAGAGTTATACTGATAGCAACAACATTTGGTTTTGCTTCCAGTTATAAACCACAGCGAAAGGAGAAATGTATTTTGGGAGTATCCATTCAGGACCGCACAGACTTTCTGAACATGCTGGATGCCTGCCGGACCGAGCAGCAGCTGTTCAGCCGCCTGACCTTTGCGGTAATGTTCCACCAGACCGACCCGGATGCACGGGAAGACCTGCTGGACGACGTGCGCGGCGCAGCCTGCAACATGCAGCTGCCCGCCGTCAATTACAAGATCGATCAATGGCTCAACACCTGCAAGCAGGCGTGGCAGGCCGACCCCGCAGCCTTTATGGCAGCCGTGAACGCGGACGCAAAGCAGCGCAAGCTTGCGCTGGAGGGCAGCGCGGCGCAGCCCGGTCTGCTGGCCGATGTGCCCATGCAGAGCGTGGCGTGGCTGGTGCCGCAGCTGCTGCCGCTGGGCGAAGTGTCGCTGCTGGGTGCCGACGGCGGCACCGGCAAGGGCATCTGGCAGGCACAGCTCATTGCCTATGTGACGGCGGGCAAGACCTCCGGCTTTTTTCCGCTGCCGCCGCAGCAGACCGGCAAGGTGCTGCTGCTTGCAGGCGAGGACGACCCCGGCAAGGTGCTCAAGGCCCGTCTGCTGGCGGCCGGGGCCGACATGAACCGGGTGCTGGTGCTGACCGCCGACGACTACTTTGGCAAGACCGGCCAGCCCCTCACCCTCAAGGATCAGGCACTGGCGGATTTTGCCGCCAAGGCCGGGCCGCTGCTGCTCATCGTGGACCCGCTGCAGAGCTTTCTGCCCTCCGATGTGGAGATGGCAAGCCGCAACCAGATGCGCGGTGCCCTGCTGCCGCTGCGCGCCATTGCCGCAAAACAGGGCTGCGCGGTGCTCATCGTGATGCACTCCAACAAAAAGCAGGGCGTTTCCGGCCGCGCACGTCTGGCCGACAGCTCGGATATCTGGGACATGGCCCGCAGCGTGCTGATGATGGGCCGCGCCAAGAACGACGGCAAAATTTATCTCAGCCACGAGAAAAACAGCTACGCCCGCCCCCAGCAGACGGTGCTGATGCACATCGACGATGTGGAGGTGGAGGGCGTAAAGACTGCGCGGGCCGTGTTTGACGGCTACACCGACAAGAAGGATGCCGACTTCATTGAAGAGCGGCGGGTGCGCACGGCGGAGACCCGGCAGGACACCCGCAGCGCCATCCTGAACGTTCTGTCCGAGAGCCGCCTTGGGTCGATGCCCAGCAACGAGCTGCGCGCCGCCGTCCTGCGGGAGGTCGGGTGCAGCGACAGTACATACAACCGTGTGTACCGTGACCTCACGAAGTCCAGCCAAATCGCAAAGCAAGCGATACGTGGAAAAGATGGCAGGAATCGCTGGTATACCTGCTACTGTGGAGAAACATCTGACAAAGTTCCATTTTAAATACTTATCTGCGTTATAAATTTGATGTTTGTCAGCTTGACAAAGTTCGGATATTTGACAAAGTTGGAACTTTCTCAGAACAATGGAACTTTCTCACCTTGACAAAGTTACTTTTCAATCGTTGTATCGTTTAAAAGTTTAAACTTGCTCAGATAACGCTCCTACAGTAGCACCTGATAAAGTTCCCTGAAACCAAGGGCTGTGGGCTGGGAGTTTCTCCAGCGAATGTCCTGGGGGTGGGGCCCCGTGCGTAAGCACAGGGGCGGGACTGGAGTCCCGGGCTGTTCGCGGAGAAAGCTCCCAGCACGCGGCCCGCACCTCAACGCGCCAACTCCTCCACCGTGATGCAGCACACGGCAAAGGCCAGCAGGGCGCAGTCCAGCGGCACGCGGCGCAGCACCACCACCCGTTCGGTCAGGGTGGTAAAGGTCTGCACGGCCTGCACCGGCACGGTGCTGCCCAGCCAGAACAGCGCCACCGAAAGCGGCAGATGCACCGCCCGCGCTGCCAGCAAAGGCCGCAGCGAGATCTCGGCCGGGCAGATGGTGCGCACCTGCAAAAGCACCGACACCCCCTGCACACTGAGCGCCGCACAGCACAGCGTGCTGGCCCACAGCCCGGTGCGGGCGGCCTGATCGCAGCCGGAACACACTTCCAGCAGCATGGCGGGCAGCGCCGCCCACGGCTGTGGCAGCAATGCCCCGCACCCTGCCGCCAGCAGCCGGAAGTACAGCACAAAGCCGCAGAGCTTCAGGTAGGTCACTGCCGCCTGCGCGATCACCGCGTCCAGTGCGGGCAGCTGAATGGTTTCCCCCTGCGCAGGTGGAGCCTGCCCGGCCCCGCCCTGCATCCGGCACAGCAGCGCCGCCGTGAGGTATCCCGCCAGCAGCTGGGCCGCAAACAGCCGCACCCCCACCGCGCGGCTGCCCAGCATCTGCTGCCCTACCGTGAGGATGACAAAGGACGGCCCGCTGCACACACAGGCGGGCAGCAGCGCCGAGGCCTGCCGGGAAGTGAGCTGACCGGTGCGCACGGCTTCGGACGCAGCCACCGCCGCCGGTGCAAAGCCCCCCAAGGCCCCAATGAGCAGCACGCCGCCCGCACCCTTTGCCCGGATGCCCATGAGCCGCGCCGCAGGCCGGAACACAAAGCCCAGCCACTGCCCGGCCCCGCAGCCTGCCGCCAGCGCCGATACGATGAGGAACGGAAACAGCGATACCAGCAGCGGCCCGCCGCACAGCCGCAGCCCCGCCTGCAGGGCATCGGCACAGCGCTGCGGCGCGGCAAACACCAGAAACGCCGTGTACCCTGCCAGCGCCAGCAGCACGCCCCGCCGGAAATTCCAGCTTCGATTCATAACTCAGCCCTCCGCATCCATATATATGTAGCAGCGCGCCGCGGGCAGAACTGCGGGATGGGAGGGAATGGGATGTGTGCCAAGCGCAAAAAGCGGCTTAGGCCGCAAAGCTGGCTGGCCCTGCTGTTCCGTCAGCCGCCGCCGGGCTTTTACCACGCCCCTGCCGTCTACCTGAGCGGGGGCCGCATGGAGGTGGAGCACTTTTGCCGCATTCTGACCTACAGCCCTGACCGGCTGTGCCTGCAGATGCCCCATGGCCGGTTGACCATCTACGGCGACGGGTTGAAGATCGTCACCCTTACCGCCAGCCGCCTGACCCTGCGGGGGCGGTTCGTGCGCACGGATTTTGCGGATGACTAGGAGGTGCCCATGGAACCGGTAAGCCTTTGGGCCGCGGTGGAGTTCACCGCATGCAATGGCAGCACCGAAGCCCTGCTTACCGCTGCCGCCCGGGCCGGGCTGCATCCCTACGGGGTAACGGCCCTGCCGGGAGGGTTTGGCGGGCGGTGCGCTGCGTGGCAGTACCCGCGCCTTGCCGCGCTGGCCCGCAAGCACCGGGTGCGGCTGCGCATCCGCCGGAAGCTGGGGCTGTATTTCCGTCTGCGCCCCTTGCTGCGCCGGGCCGGGCTTTGGGCGGGGCTGACGGTGTTTGTGCCGCTGCTGCTCTTTGCACAGCAGTTCGTCTGGTATGCGGATACCTCTTCCCTCACCACCGGACAGGCTGCGCGGGCCTGCGCCGTCCTGCGGGAAGCGGGCCTGCAGCCCGGTGCGGCTGTGACCGAGGCAAAGCTCACCGCCGGGGAGTACGCCCTTTTGCACAGCGGCGAGTTCTCCTGGGCCAGCCTGAATTTTGCCAAAGGGCGGCTGGTGGTGGAAGCCGCCGCGGCCAGACCCAAGCCGGACATTGCCGCCGGAACGCTGCACGGCATCCGGGCCAGATGCAGCGGCACTGTTCTGCGCACGAACCTTACCAGCGGCACCATGCTGGTGCAGCCGGGCCAGCAGGTGGAAGCCGGGCAGGGCCTCATTGGCACAGCCCGCGCCGAGCGGGACGGCACCCTGATCTTTGCGCCCGCCGCCGGAACGGTGGTTGCGCAGTTTGAGTGGAGCGACACCCGCACCGTGCCCTTGGAAGAGACGGTGCAGCAGTACACCGGCGCGTGCACCCGCGCATACCGGGTGACAGCGTTCGGGCACACCTTCTCCCTGCCCGCCGCGCCTGCGCCGGAACATGCGGCGGTGATCCTCCGGCACTTCCAGCCGGAGGTGCCGCTGCTGGGCCTTGCCCTGCCCTGCTCTGTGGAGGAGACCTGCCGCTATGTGCAGCAGCCGGAAACGCTGCACCGTACCGAAGCGCAGGCCGCCGCGCTGGCCCGGCTGCAAAGCCTGCAGGCGCTGTACGCCGCATGGCCGGACGCGGAGCACATCGCCCGCAAAGAGGACTGCACCGTGAACGGCAATGTACTGGACTATACCGTCACCTACACCGTGGCAGCGGACATCTGCGGGTGAAAGGATTCCCATTGTAATTCGCCAAAAAGTATGTTAAACTAAAAATACCGCCTGAAAAGGCGGTGATTAGGTGCTGTCTGCAAGCGCAGGTGGTCATGCTTCCCTCCGGCAAGCGTCCGGGGGACGTAAAAGCTTATTGTTTGTTCCCCCGTTCGCAAACGCGGAAGGGGGGATGCATCATGGTGTTGAACGATGTTCTGCAGCTGTTCGTCATTGTTGGCGGCACAGTTGGGATTACATTTCAAATCGCATGGGCAATCTTCAAAGAGATCCATAACAATAAGAAATGACCGCCCCAATCTCCAAACGGTAAGCGGTCATTCTTATTGACTATCTAGCCGGAGGGAGCTGACCATTGCGGACAGCGCCTTTTCTATTTGTAGTATAGTTGTTTTTTAGCGGTTTGTCAAGTCCCCTGCTCTGCAGCGGCACGTTCCGCCGCCTGCGCGTCGTACTCGGCAAGCAGGTCGTTGAGGTCGTACTGGTACTTGCTGTGGCAGAAGTGGCACACCACCTCGCAGGCGGGGTCCTCGTCGCGCATCCTCACCAGCTCCTTGCGGCCAAGGCTGAACAGCATCTCCTTGGTGCGCTCGGCGCTGCAGTCGCACTGGTAGTGCACATCGCGCTCGTCCAGCACGTTGGGTTCAAAGCCCGCCAGCGCCAGCTGCATCATGTCCTGGGGGGTCTTGCCCTCGTGCAGCAGGGTGGTGACGGACGGCATGGCCGCGATGTTCTTTTCCAGCTGATCGATCTCCGCATCGGTGGCACCGGGCAGCAGCTGCACCATAAAGCCGCCTGCGCACAGGATGGACAGGTCTTTGTCCACCAGCACGCCCAGCGCCATGACGGTGGGCACCTGCTCGCTGTAGGCGTAGTAGGCGGTCAGGTCCTCGGCGATCTCGCCGGAGACCAGCGGCACCTGCCCCACCGTCGGCTCCTTCTGCAGGCGGTTGTCCCGGATGACGGTGAGCACACCGTCTTTGCCCACAGCGCCGCCCACATCCAGGTGGCCGTTCGGCTTTGCGGGCAGCTCCACCAAGGGGTGATCGATGCAGCCCTTCACGTTGCCGGTGCCGTCGGTGCAGGCAATGACCACGCCCGCCGGGCCGCCGCCGGACACACGCAGGGTGATCTGGTCACGGTCGTCCTTGAGCATGGAGCCCATCAGGGCCGCGCCGGTGAGCAGACGGCCCAGTGCCGCGCTGCAGGTGGCGCTGGTGGTGTGCAGCTTTTCGGCCTTGCGGACGATCTGGGTGGAATCCACGCCGCAGAACACGACCCCGCCGTTCTCCGACAGGCCGCGGATCAGATTTGCCATAAAGTTATCCCTCCAATTGTGTATACTGCTTGACTGCGCAGAAGAAATAGCGCTGGCTGTCCTCGGTCAGCGGGCCGAAGGTCTCGCCGTCGCAGACGCTTTCCAGCGCAAAGCCGTGCTTTTCCAGCGCAGTGCGGATGGTGTCAAGGTCGTAGGTGTACTCGCAGAACTGCTCGTGGAAGTGCTCGCCGGTCTCGTGGTAGTCGATGTCCACGGTGATCCCCACGCGGCGGTTGGCGGCATCGTAGTGGTTGCGCCACACACAGGCGGCATCCTCTTCCTCAAAGGTGAACGCGTTGTCGCCCAGCACGTTCCGGTGTTTGTAGGGCGTGTTCATATCGAACAGGAACACCCCGCCCTTCTCCATGAAAAAGCCCGCGTTGGCAATGGCGGTGTCCAGATCCGGGATGTGGTTGAAGGTGTCAAAGGTGGACACCGCGCCCCGGATGGTGCCGTACAGATCGAGCTTGAGCAGGTCCTGCCGGAGCAGCAGCAGCCTGCCGGAAAGACCCAGCTGTTCGGCCTTATCGCGCACAACGCAGAGCATCTCCTCGGACTGGTCAATGCCGATCATATCATAGCCCGCCTGCGTGAGCATCAACGTCAGCTCACCGGTGCCGCAGCCAAGGTCGGCAAGGATGCCATCGTGGATGCCGTGCTCCTTGAGCTTTGCATGGATGTGGGCATACAGGGCATCGTAATCGGCCTCGCCGTTGAATTCATCGTAGAAATAGGCAAATTCGTTGTAGGCCATGGTTTACTCCGCTTCCTGTTCCCCGGCCACAGCGGCATTGAGCACCGCCTGCAGCTCCGGGATGCCGTAGCCGTTCTCGCCGCTGGTCAGCACCACCTTTTGGCAGCCATAGGGGCGGCAGAGGTTCTCAAAGTCTTCCAGCGTCTTGGCCAGCTGGCTCTTTTTGAGCTTGTCGGCCTTGGTCAGGGCCACCACGTAGGGGATCTGGTGATAGTGCAGGTAGCGCAGCATCTGCTCATCGTCGGCGCTGGGGGCGTGGCGGCAGTCCAGCAGCTGCACCAGCAGGGTGTGGTGGCGGGGTGCTTCAAAGTAGCTGTTGATGAGGTCGTCCCAGCGCTCACGGTCGGCGTTGCTCACCTTGGCGTAGCCGTAGCCGGGCAGGTCCACAAAGTAGCAGTCGTCCACCGAATAGAAATTGATGGTGGCCGTTTTGCCCGGCGTACTGGACACGCGGGCAAGGTTTTTGCGGCTGCACAGCTTATTGATCAGGCTGGATTTGCCCACGTTGGACCGCCCCGAAAAGCTCAGTTCCGGGCGGTCGCTCTCGGGCAGCTGGCTGGAAATGCCGTAGCTGGCAATGAAATCAGCTTTGTTGTAATTCATGGAGCTTTCCTTTCTTTGATAAGGGGATTGTCACCGGACACTCCGTCCCGCCTGCGCTCGCCAGACCACCAGCGAAGGCAAGCCCTCGCACTTCCCGTCGGGCTTTTCTGTCGATTTTAGTCGCAGCCTGCACTTTAGACATGGCTTCGCGCATCTTGCCGGAGTATCCGGTGCCGATCCCAGCAGGGCGGCAGATAGTTTCTCCAGCGAATGTCCTGGGGGTGGGGCCCCGGCGCGCAAGCGTTGGGGCGGGACTGGAGTCCCGGGCTGTTCGCGGAGAAAGCTATCTGCCGCCCTGCCCTATTCTCAGCACACCGCGCCGGGCTGGGGCTTTTCTGCGGTGGGCGGCACAATGGCGGCGTCTGCCGCCTTTTTCTTTGCATGGGTGCGGCTGGGAGCCTTGGCCTTCTTTGCGTTCTGGGGCTTGAGCAGGGCCGCGTTCAGCACCTGTGTCAGGCTCTGCATGGGCAGGAAGGTGAGGTTCTTCTTCACCTCGTCGTCCACCTCATACAGGTCGGGTTCGTTGTCCTTGGGGATGAGCACCGTTTTCATACCCTCGCGGTAGGCCGCCATGCTCTTTTCCCGCAGGCCGCCGATGGGCAGCACGTTGCCGTGCAGGGTGATCTCGCCGGTCATGGCCACATCGCCGCGCACCGGGATGCCGGACAGGCAGGACACCAGCGCCGTGGTCAGGGTGACACCGGCAGAAGGGCCGTCCTTGGGCACTGCGCCCTCCGGGGCGTGGATGTGCAGGTCGCACTTCTTGAGCTTTTCCGGGTCGATGCCGTACTCGGCGGCGTGCACGCGCACCCACGTAACGGCCAGCTGAGCGCTCTCCTTCATCACGTCGCCCAGCGAACCGGTGACGGTGATCTTGCCGCTGCCGTTGTCCATCACCTGCACCTCGATGGGCAGGGTCTCGCCGCCCACGCTGGTCCATGCCAGACCGTTGGCGATGCCCACCGCGTTGGTGCGGTTGAGGAAGTCGGGCTTGACGAAGCGGGGGCCAAGCAGCTGTTCCAGCATGGTGCCGGTAACGGAGACGCTTTCCACCTCGCCTGCGGCGATCTTGCGGGCGCACTTGCGCAGCACGCTGGTGATGGTGCGTTCCAGATTGCGCACACCGGCCTCGCGGGTGTAGCCGTCAATGATGCCGTACAGCGCGCTCTGGCTCAGCGTGACCTTGCCGGTCAGGCCGCAGGCCTTGAGCTGCTTGGGCAGCAGGTGCTTGCGGGCAATGTTGTATTTTTCCACGCGGGTGTAGCTGGGCAGCTCGATCACGTCCATGCGGTCACGCAGGGGGCCGGGGATGCTGCCCAGATCGTTGGCGGTGGTGATAAAGAGCACATGGCTCAGGTCGAACGGGATATCGATGAAATGATCGTTGAAGGTGCTGTTCTGCTCCGGGTCCAGCGCTTCCAGCAGGGCCGCGGCCGGGTCGCCCCGGAAGTCGCCTGCCAGCTTGTCGATCTCGTCCAGCAGCATGAGGGGGTTCGCGCTTTTGGCAGAGATCATGGCAGTGATGATCTTGCCGGGCATCGCGCCGATGTAGGTGCGGCGGTGGCCGCGGATCTCGGCTTCATCCCGCACGCCGCCAAGGCTGATGCGCACATACTTGCGGCCCAGACTTTCGGCGATGGAGCGTGCAATACTGGTCTTGCCCACGCCCGGAGGGCCTACAAGGCAGATGATCTGTGCCTTCACGTCCGGTGCCAGCTTGCGCACGGCCAGCGTTTCCAGAATGCGGTCCTTCACCTTTTTCAGGCCGTAGTGGTCGCGGTCCAGGATCTGCTGTGCGCGGCTGATATCAAGGTCGTCCACCGTAAAGGTGTTCCACGGCAGGTCAAGGCAGGTGTCCAGATAGGTGCGGATGACCGTTGCCTCCTGATTGGAGCCTTGCATCTTGGCAAGGCGGTCCACTTCCTTGAGCAGCTTCTTCTCGCTGTCCTCGGCAAGGTGCAGCTCGGTGATCCTGCGGCGGTACTCGTCGGCCTCGGCGTGGGTGTCGTCGCCCTCGCCCAGCTCGTCGCTGATGATGTGCAGCTGTTCGTGCAGGTAGTAATCGCGCTGGTTCTTGTCCATGGACTCGTTGACCTTTTCCGCGATCTCCTTTTCAATTTTCATCACCTGACACTCACGGCGCAGCATCTCGATGAGCTTTTTCAGCCGTCCGTTCAGGGTGCCCTCGTCCATCACAGCCTGCTTGTCCTCGTAGCGGAACAGCAGGTTTGCGGGCATGTACTCGCTGAGGAAGGCGGGGTCGTCGCTGGAAACGATGGCAAACACCACGTCCTTGCCAAGGCGCGGGTTCATGCCAAGGTACTCGTCAAACCCGGCCTTGAGGGCGCGCAGCAGCGCTTCGGTCTCCACAGCATCGTCGGCCTTGCCTGTGCGCACCGGGGCCGGGCGCACCTCCGAAAGCAGAAAATCGCCGCTGGCATCCAGTACACTGAGCTTTGCGCGGTACTTGCCCTCCACCAGGACCTTTACAAGGTCCCCGGAGACACGCAGCACCTGCTTGACCTCGGCCACCACGCCGTAGCTGAACAGGTCTGCCTGCTGCGGCTCGGTGGTGTCCATGGACTTCTGTGCCACCAGAAACACGTTGGAATTATTTGCCATTGCCCACTCCACGGCGGCAATGCTCTTTTCGCGGCCCACCTCAAAGTGGACGAGATTGTTGGGGAACACCACCAGCCCCCGCAGGGCGATGGTGGGCAGATGCAGCTTTTTGCGCTCCACCTTGATGGTAACTTTTTCACTCATAGTGCAAACACCTCCCGGCTGCCGCGCACTTTCCCACGGCGGCAGCGCTGTATGCAAGAGATTTTATCTTTAAAATAGCAGGTTGTTTCCTTATTATACTGATTTCCGGCCAAAATGCAACTGTGATGCATGGACGGTTGGTTATTCCCCCCGCTTTTCCTGCGTGGAGAAGCCCATTTTGCCCAGCGCCGGCAGCAGGGCCTTGAGGGTGATGGAGGTCAATGCGCCCATCACAAGGCCCAGCACCAGCATGACCGGCGCATAGTAGAACGACAGCGACGACGAGATGATCACGCCTGCGCCCAGCAGCTGGCCGATGTTGTGGGCCAGTGCGCCGCATACGGACAGGATGAACCAGGTGGGCCGCACCGGCAGCAGATAGTACAGCACCCACATCACCAGCAGGGACAAAAGGCCGCCGCACAGCGAGAGAAGGCCCGCCGTGAAGCCGGACACCAGAAACACGAACAGCGCCTTGAGCACGTCCAGCACCAGCGCCTGCCTTGGCCCCATGAAAAACAGCGCGTACATCACCACGATGTTGGCAAGGCCCAGCTTCATGCCCGGCAAAAGGCCCGGGATGGTGAGCGTGCCCTCAATGAACGAAAGTGCCATGGCCAGCGCAAACAGCAGGCCGGAAAGGGCGATGCGGCGCGTTTTTTCGTAACTGCGTCTGTTTTGGGGCATGCTGCACCCTCCTTTACTCTTCGGTCTGCTGGCTCTGCTCGTAGCTTTCCTGCTCTTCCATGGCAGCTTCCCACGCGGCAAACAGCTCTTCCTGATGGAAGCGCAGGTCGCTCAGCTCGTCGCTCTTCTGGCGCAGCAGGTCGGGGTCGTTGTACACTTCCGGCGAGTTGATCTCGTTGTCCAGCTCCACTTCGCGTGCACCGCAGGCTTCCATCTCGTCCTCGCAGGCCTTGATCTTGGCGCGCAGCTCGGCGCGGCGGCGGCGCTGCTCCCTGCCGTAGCCGGTCTTGGCCGGTTCGGCGGCCTTCTGCACGGCAGGTGCCGGGGCGCTGCGGCCCATCAGGGCATCGTAGCTGGGGTAGAGGGTGGCCTTGCCGTCCTCAAGGTAGAGGATGGGACAGGCCAGACTGTTCATCAGGTGGCGGTCATGGGTGACCAGCAGCAGCGTGCCGGTGTAGGCCATGAGGGCCTCGGTAAGGTTCTCGCGGGTGTAGATGTCCAGATGGTTGGTGGGCTCGTCCAGAAACAGCAGGTTGGGCCGTTCCAGCACGATCTCCGCAAAGCGCAGGCGGGCCAGCTCGCCGCCGGAAAGCGCCTCGCAGGGCTTGAACACCGTCTCGCCCCGGAAGCCCAGCTTTGCCAGATGGCTGCGCACCTCCAGCTCGGTCATGCGGGGGTACTTGTTCCAGATCACATCGATGACCCGGCCCTGCCCCAGACGGTTCTGCTGCTGGGCAAAGATGCTGGGCCGTGCGCCGGTGCCCAGCCGCACCATGCCGCCGGAGGGGCGGCGCTTGCCGTCCAGCACCTGCATCAGGGTGGACTTGCCCGCGCCGTTGGGGCCTGCGATCACCAGCCGCTGGCCGCGGCACACCGTGTAGGTAAAGGGTTCCAGCAGGGTGCGCTCCCCTATTTTGATGGTCAGGTTCTTGAGCAGCACCAGCTCGTTCCACGGTTCTACGTCATATTCAAACCGGAACTTGAGCTGGTTGGTCTCGTCCTTGGGCGCTTCGGTGATCTCCAGCTTTTCCAGCTGCTTGCGGCGGCTCTGGGCCATTTTGGTGGTGGAAGCGCGCACAAGGTTGCGGTCCACGTAGTCCTGCAGCTTTTCGGCCAGTGCCACATCTGCATCGTGCTGCTTCTGGCGCAGGGCATCGGCGGCTTCCTTCTGGGGCAGGTAGGCCGAGAAGTTGCCCTTGTAGGTGGTCATGGTCTGGAAGGAGACCTCCCAGATCTTCGTACACACGTTATCGAGGAAGTAGCGGTCGTGGCTGACCACCAGCACCGCACCGGAATAGCTTTTGAGGTAGTTTTCCAGCCATTCCATGGTGGCAAAGTCCAGATGGTTGGTGGGCTCGTCCAGAATGAGCACGTCCGGCTTTTCCAGCAGCAGCTTTGCCAGCCGCAGCCTCGTCAGCTCGCCGCCGGAGAGCACCGCAATGTTCTTCTGCCATGTATCCTGCGCAAAGCCCATGCCGGACAGCACCTTTTTGATGTTCACATCCATGTTGTAGCCGTCGGCGGCATCCACGATGTTCTGCAGCTGGTCGTGCCGGGCCAGCAGGCTGGCATCCTCCGGGTTTGCGGCCATTTTGCGTTCCAGCACCTGCATCTGGGCCATGGCATCCAGCACAGGGGCAAAGGTGGAGCGCATCTCGCCGTAGAGATCCAGCGTGGCATCCAGCTTTGCGTTCTGTTCCAGATAGCCCAGCGTCACGCCATGGGTCACGCTGAACTCACCTTCGTAGTCCTGGTACTCGCCGGTCAAAATCTTGAGCAGGGTGGTCTTGCCCGCGCCGTTCTGGCCCACGATGCCGATGCGGTCCTCCCGCTCGACACTGGCGGTCACATCGTGCAGCACGATCTTCTCGCCAAAGCTCTTGCCTAGTTTTTCCAAATGTATCAGCATAGTTTTATGATCTCGTTCTCCATCCGCTTATTGGCTCAGCACTGGTGGCGGCGGTTCTTCAGGCCCACATTGGCCAGCTCTTCCTGCTCCATCACCAGCGGGTACAGCTCTTTCAGGTCTGCGATCTCGTAGGTGGGCACCACCTTGCCGGGGTTCTCGGCGTGGCTGGGGTTATACCAGCAGGTGTCAAGGCCTGCATTCACGCCGCCCTGAATGTCGCTGCTCAGGCCATCGCCCACCACCAGCACATGCTCGCGGTTCTCCACGCCAAGGGCGCGCAGGGCCGCATCAAAGATCTTCCGGTTCGGCTTTTCGCTGTCCATCTTCTCGGAGACGAACACGTCCTCCATAAAGTTCAGCACACCGCTCTCGGCCAGGCGGCGGGTCTGCACCTTCTGGAAGCCGTTGGTCACAACGGCCAGCGTTGCCACCTCGGAAAGTTCCCGCAGCACATCCAGCACTTCCGGCCCCATCAGGTCCGGGTGGGTGGAGAGCTGTTCCAGATAGAAGCGGTTCATCTCGGCTCCGTCACCGGCGGCATCAATGGCCTTGAGGAAGCGGGTGAACCGCTCCGCCATGAGCTTTTCCCGCTTGAGCTGGCCTTTTTCCAGCTGCCGCCACAGCTCCGAGTTGATGGTGCGGTAGGTCTGCACCGTTTCTGCGTCCGGCTCAATGCCGTAGTTCACCAGCGTTTCGGCCAGTGCCTTGCTTTCGGCTGCGTCAAAGTTCAGCAGCGTGTTGTCTGCATCGAACAGCACGCAATAATATTTTGCCATAAACCTTCCCTCTTTTCCTTCTGCCATGGCCTCAGCTGCCATGCGCTCAACAACAGGCAGAAGCCAGCCCTGCCGTAAACAGAGCTGGCTTCACATCATTCTGTTACAATTTCGTACGGTGGTACGTCCGTCTGCTCCGGGTCGTTGTCCGGGCAGGTGGTTTTGACATCACAGGGGGTGGCAGCACACTTTGCCATTTCCTCTTCCAGCGCGCCGTTGTCCACGTTCTCCCAGTCGGTGCCGTAATCGTCCACGCTGCCGTCGGTCACGTTCTCTTCCCCGGGCAGCGCCGGGATGCGGGGTTCCTCGTAGTACATGCAAACGCCTCCCTTCCTGCCAGCCTATGCGGCACGGCAGGCCGGGGTGACAGCCTCAGGACGCGGAGTCCGTGGATGCGGACTGCTCGTTGGCGGCTTCCTTGCTGGCATTGGATTCCGAAGCCGCATGGGAGCTGCCAGAGCTTGCAGAGCTGCTCTCGCTGCTGGAGCTGCTATGGGAAGCCGAGCTGCTCTCACCAGAGTCCGCGTGGGACGAGCTGGTGCTGTGGGAAGAGCTGGCTGTTCCGTTGGAAGCAGAAGCCGAGCCTGCCGGGGAAGCCGTGCTCTCACTGCTGGAAGAGCTGTGAGACGAGCTGCCGGAGGTGGATGTAGCCCCGGAGGATGCCCCGGAGGTGGTGCCGGACGATGCACCGGAAGAACTGGTGCTGCCGGAAGAACTGCTGCCCGACGTGCTGCCAGAGCTGCCGGAGCTGTGAGACGAGCTGCCGGAGCTTACGCCGCTGACCGTCACATTCAGGGCGTTGCTGGTAACGGTGCAGCCGTTGTAGCTTGCCACTGCGTACACCTTAAAGGTCGCATCGAGCATGGAGGGGTCGATCTCCACCTTGACGGTGGTCTTGCCCGCCGCCTGCGGCACTTCCACACCGTTGGCGTACCAGCGGATGCTGTCGGCAGTGAGGTGCTTGCCGCCCAGCTTTGCGGTAAAGGTGTAGGAATCGCCCAGCACGGCCTTGCCGGTGCTGCTGATATGCACGGAAGCCGCTGCAAACACGGCGGTCACGTCCACGTTCTGCTTGAAGTTCGTATCGGTGCGGGTCTTCTGGGTCACGCCGTCGCTCCACTTGACGAACACATAGCCGTCCTGCGGCACAGCCGTCACGCTGATGGACTGGGCGGCGCTGGTCACTTCATAGGAGAGGGATGTCTTGCCGCTGTCGCTGCCGCTGGAAAGGGTGCCGCCGGTCTTGTCCACCCGGTAGCTGGCCTGATACAGCACGCCCTGCTCTTCGGAAGAGCCTGCAGCCTCCGAGCTGCTGGGTGCTGTCACCGCAGAGCTGGGGTTCGGGGTATACTCAGCGCGGGTGGGAATGTTGGCGGTGTCCGGGCGGCGGTCGTCGGTCTGGTAAGCGTGGGTGCGCAGATAGCTCAGCATGGCCTTCAGGCCCACGGGCTTCAGGTGGATATCGCCGGTCTGGTAGTAATCCTCGCGGCCATAGCCGTTGGCATCCTTCAGCGCTTCGGCGCTGTTGAGGAACTTCAGGCTCATCTGCTCACACATGGACAGCAGGGCCATGTTGAAGTCGTCGATCTTGGTCTGGTCCATGTGGGGGTAGTTTGCGTGGTTTGCGGGCACCGGCGGCACCGTGTTCACGATGATGTCGGTGTAGGGGTAGCTTTCCTGAATGGCCTGCACCAGCGCGGTGTAGTTCTTGATGAACTCGTCCACGCTCATGCCGGTATCATTGGTGCCCAGCATGATGACCACGCGGCGGGGCTTCATTTTGGCCACGGCCTGCGCGATGGTGTAGGTGCTGCTGTCCTTTTTAAAGGTAACGATGCCCTCGTTCAGGGCGGCATGGGTGCCAATGCCCTCCTTGGCGCAGAACTGCTGCAGGCTGATCAGGCCGTTGGCGTACAGGCGCACCGTGTTGGAATCGCCGAGGAACAGCGTTTCCTTCTGGTAGCTCTCGCCCGCGTCGGCGGTCTCCGGCAGCAGGGCGGCAGAGGTCTCGCTGATCTGGTAGTGATCCGAGATATCCTCTTCGCCCGGCACCAGCACCTCGCTGGAGGGCTGTTCCACCGGGGCCGCAGGGGTCTTGCCGCGCTTGAGCAGCGTCATGGTAATAGCAATGGTCAGAATGGCTGCCAGCGCGCACACACTGCACACCAGCACAGCCTGCTTCTGCATAGGAGTAAGCGATTGCTTTTCCGGTCGTGTATTTCTCATATCTCTCACCATTCATTTCGTTTCCGGCACAGGGCCTTCCGGTCATGCCTGTCCGTTCAGGATCTGGTCTGCAAGGCTGGCGCAGCTTTCGGCCAGCAGCACCGGGTGGAAGGGTTCCAGCTCTTCCCTGCTGCCGTAGCCGTACAGCGCACCGGCGGCATCCAGCCCGCAGTCCGCAGCGCCGCGCATGTCGTCGTTGCGGTCGCCCACCATCAGCACCCGCCTGCCCTGCATCATGGGCTGGGCCAGCACATGGCGCACCACGTCGGTCTTGGTGTCGCGGCTCTCGTCCATGGATGCGCCGCCGATAAAATCAAAATAGCCTGCAAGGCCCTTTTCTTCCAGAATGGGCGTGACGACCTGCGTGGGCTTGGAGGTAGCGGTGCACAGCACAAGGCCCGCATCCTTCAGGCGCTGCAGCATCTCTGCTGCACCGGGGTAGGCGGCGCACTCGTGGCTGCCCTTGACGGCGTAGCTGTCGCGGTACAGGTCGGTGGCCTTTTCAATGAGGGCCGGGTCGGTAAAGTGCTCACCAAAGCTCTTGCGCAGCGGCGGGCCAAGGTAGCGGCGCAGGTTCACATTTGTGGTGTCCACGCCCATCTTACCAAAGACTTCTTTTAATGTATTTATGATACCGGGAGCGGAATCGATCAGGGTCCCGTCCACATCAAACAGGATCGCATCGTAGTTCAGCAATTTGTAAATTTCCTCACTTTCATGGTGATACATTGTATAGTATAGCACAGAATCCCGTTATCAGCAATTCCAACAAATGGTTTTTACAAAAATTATGCATTCAAGCAGAGAAAAGGCCCGCCCGGCATCCGGACAGGCCTTTCAGCATCTTCTTACTTCGCTGCGGCATCCGCAGGCGGATAGTACAGGTTGTTGGAGACGAACTCCAGCTTATCCTTGAGCACCAGCTCCAGGTTTGCCACGGCGTGCACCATGTTGGTGGCCGAATCGTTCACTTCCAGCAGCTTGCACAGGTCCAGACCGTCCAGTTTCATGGCGGCATCCATCTTCCGGCTTTCGGCGCACAGGATGTGGCTCAGGGCATTTTCCTGCAGAGCGATGCTCTCCACAAGGTCAATGACCGCCTGCTCCAGCGTCACCTTGGGCAGGCAGGGGCAGGGGCAGCGGGTGGTATCGATACAGTTCTCAGCAGACATGATAAAACCTTCCTTTCGTTCATCCGGTCAGGGGGCGGTGTACGCCCCATTCTATGTCTGCCGGGTACGCCGGTGTTACTCCTGCTTTTTAGGGTTCTGGGTGCCGCGCACCTTTTCAATGGTCTCGCGGTAGCCGCCGGAGCCGTACTGGATGCAGCGGTTGATGCGGCTGATGGTGGCCGTGCTGATCTCCACTGCCTTCACGATCTGATCGTAGGTTCTGCCGTCCAGCAGCATCTTTGCCGCTTCCAGCCGCTGCGCCATATCCGAGATCTCCTTTACAGTGCACAGGTCTTCAAAGAAGTTGTAGCACTCCTCCCGCGTTTCCAGACTGAGGATGGCATCAAACAGTGCATCGGTGGTCTGGTTTCTTCTGGAATTTTTATCTGCCATGAATGTTCTCCTTGCCGCCGCAGCGGCCTGTCCGGTTTTGGGAGCGTTCCCTCTTTTAAATGTTTCGGAACTGTTCCGGTTCTTTCCTGCATCATCACTTTAGCACATCAAAGTGTGAAAGTCAAGCCCTTGGCGTGAACTCTTTTCATTCGTTGACGTATATAGTTTTCTTCGTTTCACGCATGAACAAAAATCACCTAAAAATTCTTGCAGAACGCTTTCCTGAATTAGTGTATCCTCCGAACTTGTTCCAAGGATATTGACAATTTGTGAATTCCGCACTAAAATACGGACAATCATTCGGCAAATGCGATGAACAGGACATGATTCTTTGCAGCACCCTCTCCCAGAGAGCCGCCCATCTGATGCAAGGGCAGCAGTCAGGAGCAAAGCGTTCTCCCCTGCGAGCAGCCTGTGTGAACAAAGGCGCTGACCCCGCCTTCCAGTAATGCATGGCCGTTTTGCCCACGTTACGGGGCTGCGTATGTATGTACGCTGGGAGTGGCTGCCCTGTGCAGCAAACGAAGTGGTATCGCGGAGTATTCCATACACAATGTGCAGTGTATGTGAAGGCCTTCGTCTTCGATGGTTCGTCCCAAATGGAACGAACGCAGGAGGACGGGGCCTTTTTTTACACCCTGCCGCACCCATGCCGCTGACATTTGCCGGATGCCAAAAAGGAAAGAGGTAAGAACAATGAATACGTTGGTCATCGTATTGATCGCAGCCGTGTGTCTGTTTGGCGCTTATATGCTTTACGGCCGCTGGCTGGCAAACAAGTGGGGCATCGACCCCTCTGCCAAGACCCCGGCAGTTGTCCATGAGGACGGCCGGGACTACGTTCCCACCGACGGCTGGACCGTGTTTGCACACCAGTTCAGCTCCATTGCCGGTGCAGGCCCTGTTACCGGTGCGATCCAGGCCGCTGCTTTCGGCTGGCTGCCGGTGCTGCTGTGGGTGCTGCTGGGCGGCATCTTCTTCGGTGCTGTCACCGACTTCGGCGCTCTGTATGCTTCCGTCAAGAACGACGGCAAGAGCATGGGCATGCTGATCGAAAAGTACATCGGCAAGACCGGCCGCAAGCTGTTCCTGCTGTTCTGCTGGCTGTTCTGCGGCATCGTGATCGCCGCCTTTGCCGACATGGTGGCCGGCACCTTCAATGCCTACGGTGCTGACGGTGCTCTGGTGGAGGCTGCCCAGACCAACGGTGCTGCCGGCATGGTCTCCATCATGTTCATGGTGTTCGCCGTGATCTTTGGCCTGCTGCAGAAGAACCTGCACTTCACCGGCTGGAAAGAGAATGTGATCAGCATCGTATTCATCGTGCTGTCCTTTGTGGTGGGTGCAAACTTCCCCATCATTCTGGGCAAGGCTGCATGGAGCTACATCACCTTTGTGTACATCTTCTTTGCCGCTGTCCTGCCCATGTGGCTGCTGAAGCAGCCCCGTGACCACATGACCACCTTTATGTTCGTGGCCATGATCGTGGGTGCTGTTCTGGGCCTGATCGTCAACCATCCCGTCATGAACCTGCCGGTGTTCACCGGCTTTACCAACGCCAAGCTGGGCACCATGTTCCCCATCCTGTTCGTTACCGTTGCCTGCGGCGCTGTTTCCGGTTTCCACAGTCTGGTGTCTTCCGGCACCTCCTCCAAGACCGTTACCAATGAGAAGGATATGCTGAAGGTCGGCTATGGTGCCATGGTGCTGGAAAGCCTGCTGGCTGTCATCGCCCTGTGCGTGGCCGGTGCTTCTGCTGCTGCAGACGGCACCCCCGCAGACGGCACTCCGTTCCAGGTCTTCAGCCGCGGCGTTGCCAGCTTCTTCGTGGGCTTCGGCCTTGACCAGCACTTTGCCTCTGTGTTTATGACCATGTGCGTTTCCGCACTGGCCCTGACCAGTCTGGATGCTGTGGCCCGTATCGGCCGCATGAGCTTCCAGGAGCTGTTCAGCGTGGACGACATGGAGCATGCTGAGGGCTGGCGCAAGCTGCTGTGCAACGTGTACTTCTCCACCTTCCTGACTCTGGCTTTCGGCTTCCTGCTGACCAAGATCGGCTACGCCAACATCTGGCCCCTGTTCGGTTCTGCAAACCAGCTGCTGAGCGCTCTGGTTCTGGCCACCCTGTGCGTGTTCCTGAAGGTCACCGGCCGCAGCAACAAGATGATCTTCCCTCCGCTGATCATCATGCTGTGCGTCACCTTCACCGCTCTGGTGCAGCGCCTGATCGCCATGGTCAAGGCCATCAGCAATGCCGCTGCTGTCACCATCCCCGCTGGCGAGACCACTTGGGGTGCTGTGTTCATTGCAAACGGCCTGCAGCTGATCCTGGCCGTGCTGCTGATCGTTCTGGGCCTGAACATCGTGTTCCACTCCTTCAAGGCCTATAAGAATGCTGAGCACAACAGCGAGGCAAAGGTTTGAGTTTCAGATCCTGCTGAACTGAATCTGTAAATGCAAACTGCCGCTGACGGCGTAAAAACCGTCAGCGGCGTTTTTTGTACTCAGAGATTGGCCTCTTCCCAGCTCTGCAGCACGGCCAGCTGCAGCGGGGTGTGGAACCAGTGTTCCCCGCCCTCCATGATCGTCAGATGCGCCCCGCTTTCCTGACGGAAGCGCTCGATCATGGTGCGGCTGGTCAGGGCATCCCTGTCACCATACAGCACCTGCGTGCGGCCATGCCAGTGCAGCGGATGTTCCCGCACCCAGCACAGATATGGCCATGAGAGGGTCTCCCCAAGATCCGTGGGGATCTCCCCTGCCCGGTGCAGCTGTTCCTCGGTCACATGGGCATATTGCATCATATTCGTGATGAGAGCTTCCATATCCACCACCGGAGAGACCAGAAGGGCCTGTTCCGGCGCGTCTCCCTGCAGCGCCTGCATGGCAAGCCACGCGCCGATGCTGACCCCATACAGCCGGATATGCGCCCACACCGGCTTCATGCGGGCATAGACGGCTTCTATCTCCGGCACAGCCACCCACGGCAGAAGCCGCTCCGGGCTGTTTTTCCGTGCGCCATGCTCGGGCAGGTCGATAGCCAGCACCTGCCAGCCTGCTGCACAGGCTGTAGCGGCAAAGCGCTCTGCCTCTTCCTTGCAGCCGTTCTTGCCATGGAGATAGAGGTAAACATTCCGGCTCCGGCTGCCGTACAGGATGGCAGGGATGCCCGCAAGAGTCATGGTTTGTTTTTTCATAAGGGATTCTCCTTATCCGATCATGCTCTCCATTCGGAGAGACGTTTTGTTTACACTGCGCATTGCTTTTCGTCCTCCCTTCTTTCCGTTTTCTCTATGATAGCACATCCGCCCGCCAAACACAAACAAAAAAGGAGCCGCAGCGCCCTATTACGGGTACTGCAGCTCCCAATTCAACTTTGGAAGTTAAATTACTTCACCATGCTTGCAACTTCAGCAGCGAAGTCGTCAGCACGCTTCTCCAGGCCTTCGCCCTTCTGGAAGCGGGTGAACTTGACGATCTTGATGTCGCCGCCCAGATCCTTAGCGACCTTAGCGGTGTACTGAGCAACGGTCAGGTCGCCGTCCTTGACGAACTCCTGATCGATCAGGCAGTTCTCCTTGAAGAACTTCTTGATCTTGCCCTCGATCATCTTCTGCTTCACAGCCTCGGGCTTGTTCGCGGTCTTGGGATCGCCAGCCATCTGAGCCAGCATGATCTCCTTCTCCTTGGCCACGACCTCAGCGGGGACAGAAGCCTCATCGACATAGCCGGGGTTAGCAGCTGCGACCTGCATGGCGATGTCCTTGCCGTAGGTAACGAACTCGTCCTTAGCCTCGATGCCGTTGGTGGTCTCGAAGTTGACCAGAATGCCGTGGGTGCCGCCGCCGTGGACGTATGCAGAGCAAACGCCCTCGTAACGGACGAAACGGCGAACCTTGATGTTCTCCTTGATGACCAGGATCAGGTTCTTCAGAGCCTCGTCCACGGTCTCGCCGTTCTCGGTCTTGCAAGCCATCAGAGCCTCAACATCAGCAGGGTTCTGCTTCATGATGACCTGAGTAGCCTCCTTGACGAAAGCAACGAACTTGTCGTTCTTGGCAACGAAGTCGGTCTCAGCGTTGACCTCGATGACAACACCCACCTTGCACTCGGGGCAGTAGTCAGCGTAGACCATGCCCTCGGCAGCGGTACGGCTTGCCTTCTTGGCAGCGGTAGCCAGACCACGCTCACGCAGGATCTCGATTGCCTTCTCGAAGTTGCCGTCAGCCTCGGTCAGAGCCTTCTTGCACTCCATCATGCCGCAGTCGGTCTGCTTGCGCAGTTCCATAACGTCCTTTGCAGAAATAGCCATTTTCGTATTCTCCCTTACACGTTATTTTGTTGTTTGTGGGATGGGAAATCAGGCGTTTGCTGCATCCTCAGCGGGAGCGGCCTCCTGGTTGCCCTGCTTGCCTTCCAGCACAGCGTCAGCCATAGCGCCAGCGATCAGCTTGACAGCGCGGATCGCGTCGTCATTGCCGGGGATCACGTAATCGATCTCGTCGGGGTTGCAGTTGGTATCAACGATAGCCACGATGGGGATGTTCAGCTTGCGGGCCTCAGCAACAGCGATGCGCTCCTTGTGAGGATCAACGATGAACATAGCCTTCGGCAGGGTCTTCATGTTCTTGACACCGCCCAGGTACTTGTCCAGCTTCTCCATCTCCAGCTCCAGCTTGGCAACTTCCTTCTTGGGCAGCAGCTCGAAGGTGCCGTTCTCCTTCATCTTAGCCAGCTGATCCATACGGTCGATGCGCTTGCGGATGGTGCGGAAGTTGGTCAGCATACCGCCCAGCCAGCGAGCGTTGACATAGTGCATGCCGCAGCGCAGAGCCTCGTCACGGATGGACTCCTGAGCCTGCTTCTTGGTGCCGACGAACAGGATGTCGCCGCCCTCAGCTGCAACTTCCTTCACGTAGTTGTAAGCCTCGTCCAGCTTCTTCACGGTCTTCTGCAGATCGATGATATAGATGCCGTTGCGCTCGGTGAAGATGTACTTTGCCATCTTGGGGTTCCAGCGGCGGGTCTGGTGACCGAAGTGCACACCTGCTTCGAGAAGCTGCTTCATAGAAACGACTGCCATAATAAAATACCTCCAGATATTGTTTTGCCTCCGCACACCGTGATCCCGGGCCGTATCGGACGGTTCGGGACTGCCCTCCACCCATTTGGGCACAAAAGGGCATAGTGATGCGTGTGTAATGCTTTGTTATAATATCACAAACAAACGCCGGTTGCAAGAGTTTTTCTCTGTTTTTTACAAAGAAATCGTCTGTTTTTCGCTCATTTGCCTGTGTCCACGCCGCTCAGGCCCGCAAGGCCCATGCGCTGCAGGGCGTATCCCCTGCCGAACATCAGGTCGTACTGCAAAAGCCAGTGCTCTGCGCACCACCGCTGCTGGAACTCGGTAGGCTCCTGCGTGGTGGTGCCGTCCAGATTCATGGTGGTTCCGCGGGTATTGGTGCGGCTGGCCACACGCAGCTGACGGTTCAGGAACTGGAAGTAGAGCGGCTCTTCCAGACCGTAAATGTCCATCATCACCGGCGAGATATCGTAAGCGGCAATGGTGCCAAGGTCCACCTGCTGCTGGCTGTAGTTGGACCACATCAGCAGCGTGGTCTGGTGCAGGCGGGGGTCTGCGCTGGAATCGCTGGCATAGCCGGTAGTGGTGTAGACATCGTAATTGGAATCGATGGGGTTATAGTGGTCGCCCCAGAACACCAGAATGACCGGCTCGTCCACCTGCGAGAAGTATTCGGTCAGTTTGCCCAGCATGGCATCTGCATCCCGGA
Organism: Faecalibacterium sp. OF03-6AC; assembly: GCF_003478175.1. Taxonomy (NCBI): domain Bacteria; kingdom Bacillati; phylum Bacillota; class Clostridia; order Eubacteriales; family Oscillospiraceae; genus Faecalibacterium; species Faecalibacterium sp. OF03-6AC. The sequence continues at coordinate 60,238 of NZ_QUEN01000005.1, forward strand.
TACCGGTAGCAAAATCTTCCAGCGCACCCACGGTGCTGGGCTTGAGGCCCGCCGGGTGGGACAGCACCTTCACCCGCTCGTCGTCCGGGTAGTTGTCCTTGTTATAATTGGTATGGTTCTGCATGGTGACAGCGTGCAGGAAGATGGGCTTGTCCGAGCTGGACTTCATGCTCTCGTACTGCTGAATGATCTGGTCGGCCATGGAATCATCGGTGACAAGGCCGCTGGTCCAGTAGTGCTTGCGCACCTTGGTCACGCCATGCATATCCTCAAGGCTGATAAAATCGTCAAAGCCGAGGTTGGGGTAAGCCTTGTCGCGGCTCCAGTATTTTGCCCAGAAGCAGTGCACGGCTGCGGTCTGGTAGCCCTTGAGCTTGAGGTAATTGGGCATGGCGAACATGGGCTTGGTCACATGCTGCTGGTAGGGCTTGCTGCCGCTGGGCAGGAAGGATACCGAGTAGCCGGTAAGGGCTTCAAACTCCACATCGCAGGTGCCGCCGCCAAAGCTGGGGCTGTAGGCCCGGCCATAGGCGCTGGTCTGCTGCAAGGCGTGCAGGTTCTTGGAGACATCGGTATCAAAGGTGATGCCGTACTGTTCCAGCTCCGAGACATCCCAGTAGGACTCGTCCATCACATAGATGATGGTGGGCTGCTTCACCTGCTCGTCCTTGGGGGTCACGGCGCTGTAGCTGGTGGAGTACAGCGGGCTGGTGGCAAACTTCTGGCTCTCGTCCACATTGTCCAGCAGGGCATCCACCGCTTCCTGCGAGTATTCCTCGGGCTTCGAGATCTCCAGATTGGTGAGGTTGGTCATAAAGCCGGTGATTACGCCATAGTAGCGATAGTAACGGTCCTGCATCCATGCATCCGGCGTAATGCCCAGCACCTGCGTGACAGCGGGCTGCAGGTACACGCCGAACACCAGCAGGCAGAGGGCCGCTACGGTGGCGGCACTGCCCGCCAGCCGGGGCAGCCACCGCTGTTTGTGACGGCCGCGGTACAGGAAAAAGCTGCCCGCCGTCAGCACCAGCACCACGATGATGGCCACGACCATGCTGGGCTGGATCTTGAGGCCCGCAGCGGATGCCACACCGGCAGCCTCCGACACCTGTGTCAGATCCCATGGCAGGAACGGCTCGCCGCGCAGCTGCAGGGTGTAAAAGTTCACCGCGCAGGGCGCACAGCCCAGCACCGCCATGCCCAGCGTGGACAGCGGCGGGCAGCGGAACACCCAGTCCAGCAGCAGCCACACCAGAAACAGCAGCAGCCACGCCAGCAGATAAGCCCCGATGTGCGGGAAGATAAAACTTGCAAAAACGTCTGCGCTCAGGCTCCCGCGGGCGATCCCCTCGCCCAGCAGCAGCACGATCAGCGATGCCGCCAGCGGGAATACCATCCGCAGCGCCAAAAGCGGTTTGGGAGTTTTCATAATTCCTGTTCCTTTCCTCATCCGTGAAACCTCAGATCAAACGCAAAAGCACATTTCTTTACGCTTTTTGCACAAAGCTTCTGCGATTATTATAGTCACTTCCACAAAAAAGTCCACCCTGTTTTTGCAAAAAATTTACAAACCCAGCTTCACGCGCAGCTTTTGCCACCATTTGAGCTGTTCCGGCTGCGGCGGTGCTTCCGGCAGGGCCGTGTGCACCAGCACTGCATCCGTGCCAATGGTCTCGATCTCCTGCCATGGGATGGTCAGGCTATCGTCCCGGCCAAGCAATCCGAACAGCCTTGGCCGCCCCAGCAGGATCAGGCTCTGCAGCCGGGCGGTGGCAGGGTCAAAGGTCAGGTCATCGGCCCGGCCAAGGCAGACCCCCTGCTCCAGCTGCACCACCTCTTTTTCACACAGTTCCCGGATGGTCAATGCCCTTCTCCCCTTTCTGCCACAGCTTATGCAGCCGCCGGGCGCATCATGCAAAAAGCAGTGGAAACCGCATGGCAGATTGTGGTATACTGTGGGCAGAGCATTCCATGAGAAACAGAGGAAATTTTAAATGTATAAAAGCATCGTGTTTGATCTGGGCGGTGTCATGGTGGATTTTGCCCCCCGCGCCTATCTGGTAGACCGCATTTGCAATGAAGAGATCGAGGAGCAGGTGTACGACCTGACCTTTGGCAGCGAGGAGTGGAAGCAGCTGGATGCGGGGCTTGTCTCCCGCTTTGACGGCAATCAGGCCATGCTGCGCAACGCCAAGGCCGCCGGGCGCGAGTTTGAGGTGCAGGGCGTGCTGGACGACTGGCTGCACATCCTGCGCCCGCGCCGCCGGATGCAGGAGCTGGTGCGCCGCCTGAAGAACCATGGCTACAGCGTGTACTATCTCAGCAACATCCCGGAGGACGTGCTGGCCCTGCTCAAGGAGCGCGGCGTGCTGGACCGCTTTGACGGCGGCGTAGCCTCCTGCGAGGTGCACGTCAACAAGCCCGACCCCCGCATCTATCAGGCCCTGCTGGACAAATACGGTCTGAAGGCCAGCGAGTGCGTGTTCATCGACGACAATCTGGCCAATGTGCAGGCCGCATTCACGCTGGGCTTCGTGGGCATCCAGATGAAGGAAAGCGTGGGCACCCTGATCCGCAGCCTTGCCACCTGCAATGTGGCCCTGCGCTGACCTCCGTGACCCAAAACAGCTCCTGCCGGAAATGCTCTGGCAGGAGCTGTTTTGCTGCTTTAGGAATTACTTTTTCTCGTAGCTCTGGCAGTAGTGCGGGGTCTCCACCTGCTGCGTATCGCAGGTGCACTGCTCGGTCACTTTGATCTGGGGCAGGTCGCACTTGCAGCCGCTCACATTGTGGCAGCACTCGCAGACATCACAGGTAACGCCAATGTTTTCCATATTTATCACCTCTCTGTCCACAGTATGGCCTGCGGGCAGGGTGTTTATTCTGGAAAACTCAGCCAGCCTTTTTCGCTTCGCGCTTAGACCGGAGTGTGACTGCTACATGCCGGATGGAAAGCACCGGGTGCACCGGCAGCATCCGCGGGCCTGCCCAGCGCATCACCGCGCGGATCTTCTCCCGCATTTCCGGCTTGTAGCAGTGCACTTTGCAGGCCGAACAGAAGGTTTTGGTCTCCATGAACGGGCATTTGTCAATGCGGGCCAGGGCGTAATCGTGCAGCTGCCGGCACTCCGGGCACAGGCTGCCTTTGGGTGTTTTGTGCTGCCTGCGGCAGTAAAGAGCGATCATCTCGCTCACCAGCATCTTTTCATCTGCGCGCTTCTGATCCAAGTTCTTCGGGGTATCCTGCATGGGATGGGGCCTCCTGCTGCCTTATTTTTTCTACGGTCCGACCGCATTGCAGCGCGGCGCACCGCACGGCGCAAAAATGCAAAGCCTACCGTAACACCAATTGCTGCAGCCACTGCCATATACACCGCCTTCTGAAACCAAAGCGGCAGGAGCGCAGACCTTTCCGTCTGCTGTCCCCTGCCGCAGTTTTGATGCATTCTGTACAGAGGCTGCTGCTTTTGCGCGAAAGTTAGCATTTACTAACTTTCAACTCTGCAAAAACACCGTTTTTCGGTGTTCTCATAGTTTATCGCACCCGTCTCTGTTTGTCAAGAGAAGCTTCTCCTGCTTACCATGCAGCCAGATCTGCACCCAGCTTGCGGCATGCAGCCTGAACATCATCGTCCGGGGCCTCGTTGCAGATCAGGCCCTCACCGTTCAGCACCTGTGCGCCGTCGCCCTGAGCACGCTCCACCCAGTCACGCATCCACTGGCCGTCGCCCCAGCCGTAGGAGCCGAACAGGGCGATCTTCTTGCCGTTCAGAGAACCCTCCAGATCAGAGAACATCGGCTCGAACTCGCTCTCCTCCAGCTGCTCCGCGCCCATTGCGGGGCAGCCAAAAGCCACTGCATCAAACTCAGCCAGCTTTGCGGCGTTCATCTCGCTGCAGGGCACGATGGTGCCGTTTGCACCCTCTGCCACGCAGTTTGCCATGGTCTCGGTGTTGCCGGTTGCGCTCCAGAATACGACTGCTACTTTACTCATAAAGATCGTCCTCTCTCAAATCAATATTAGTTAGATATATCTAACTTTATGTTCCATGAAAATGCGTCCAACCACGCAGACGCATCCTCATTTGGTTAGTATCTTCTAACCATTGATAGAATACCACAGCTTCCCTGCCCTGTCAAGCCTTTTCAGCGAAAAATCATCGCCCACACCGTCAGCACCGCGTAGATCACCGGCTGATGCAGCAGATACAGCACCAGCGAGTGCCGCCCCATCCAGCCCAGCGCCGGGCACACCGAACGGCGCAGCGGTTCCATCCGCGCCCGGCCCACCACGCCGTGCAGAAAGTACCCCGCCCAGAACAAAAACAGCCACGGCAGCAGGCCAAAGTAATCGGTGGAGTAGAAATCGAAAGGCGGAAAGCCGAAAAACGCTGTAAAGTAATTCGCGTACCATGCATCCGGCAGCGCAAGGCGCAGCCCGCCGAAGCCGAGCCAACGCTCGTCCAGATGATAAGTCAGTGCAAACAGCACCGCCGAAACCGCCAGCCCTGCGGCGGGCGGGATCTTTTTCAGCAGCGGTTCCAGCAGGCCGGTAAGCAGCATGGCGCTGCCCAGAAAGGTCAGCACGCCGAACACTACCCGATCCTCCGGCATGAAGAGCAGCGTCACCGCCGTGACCAGCGCCCCGGCGGCAAACACCTGTGCGCCGCGTTTCAGGGTGTGATGTCCCAGCGGCACGCAGAAGCCGGACAGCAGGATGAACACCCAGCAGATGCTCTGCTGCCACAGCCGCCCCGGCCAGCCGATATACCAGTCCATCCAGATGCCGAACAGAAACATCAGGTCCCAGCAGGCGTGATACAGCATCATGCTGATCAGGTCCAGCCCGCGCAGCTCGTCCAGCAGGGCGTAGCGGCCCGCCGGGGCCTTTTGCCGGGTGGTGTGTCCGTTTTTCATTCCCCCGTCTCCCCTTTCGCAGTTCATTGAACACGAGATAAATTATAACCCACCGCCGCTGTGCCTGTCAACGGAACCGTTCCGTAGGTTGAACAAAAAACCGCTGCACAGCGGCAAAGCCATGCAGCGGTCAGAATGGATAACCGGGGAAACCTTATCAGACTTCGGTGTTGAAGTAGCGCTTCAGCAGGCCCTCAAAGCCGCGGCCGTGACGGGCCTCGTCCTTTGCCATCTCGTGAACGGTGTCGTGGATGGCATCCAGATTCAGGGCCTTTGCCTTCTTGGCCAGATCCATCTTGCCTGCACATGCGCCGCACTCGGCCTCGGCACGCATCATCAGGTTCTTCTTGGTGCTGTCGGTGACAACTTCGCCCAGCAGCTCTGCAAAGCGGGATGCGTGGTCTGCTTCCTCGTAGGCATAACGCTTGTAAGCCTCAGCGATCTCGGGGTAGCCCTCGCGCTCAGCCACACGAGCCATTGCCAGATACATGCCAACCTCGCTGCACTCACCCTCAAAGTTTGCGCGCAGGCCGTCCACGATCTCCTGCGGCACGCCCTCGGCCTTGCCGATGCCCACAACATGCTCGGTGACGTAGGTGTTGCCGGTCTTCTCCACAAAAGCGGAAGCAGGAGCCTTGCAGACGGGGCACTGTGCCGGGATCTCGCCTTCAGCAATATAACCACAAACGGTGCAAACGTACTTCTTCATAAGAATAGACCTCCATCATTCTTTTTATATCAGTTAGAAAACAGGCTGGGCGGTGTTGGTACTCACCGGCCCTTGTCATGGCTCTATTATAGCGAATGATTCTTAGTTAGTCAAGGATAATTTTAAGAATAATTCCTATTTATTTTGCCTTACAGATAAATTCCGGCAGGGTCACTAAAAACCATCATCAAAAACTGTGTGCTTTGCCCTGTGCACCTTAAAAACAGCAAAGCCGCCCTGCACACACAGGACGGCTTCTGCCTTGTTCTTCCTTCTTCTATGGGAGATCAGACCTGCAGGTTGCTGCTGGTAGCGGCTTCGGAGCCGTCAGCAGCATCAAACTCGTAGTCGTTGCCGGGCAGGATAGCGTTCAGCAGGATGCCTGCGATCGCGGCCACAGCCAGACCGGACAGGTTGATGGTGACGCCTGCAACGGCAAAGCTGACGCCGCCCACAGAGTTGAAGCCCAGTGCGCACACCAGAATGACAGCGGCCACGATCAGGTTGCGGCTGTTGGTAAAGTCCACGCGGTTCTCCACCACATTGCGCACACCGATGGCGGAGATCATGCCATACAGCACAAAGCTGATGCCGCCGATGATGCCGGTGGGGATAGTGTTGATGACAGCCTCAAACTTGGGGCTGAAGCTCAGGATGATGGCCAGGACAGCCGCAATGCGGATGACCAGCGGATCGTAGATCTTGCTCAGAGCCAGCACGCCGGTGTTCTCGCCGTAGGTGGTATTGGCCGGGCCGCCCAGCAGGCCGGCCATGGTGGTAGCAAGGCCGTCACCCAACAGGGTGCGGTTCAGGCCGGGGTCGTTGATATAGTTGTGGCCCACGGTTGCGCTGATGGCGGCGATATCGCCCACATGCTCCATCATGGTTGCCAGTGCAATGGGGATGATGGTGAACAGTGCGCTGATGAACTCCGGGCTGCCGTCGATGGCAAACAGGCCCGTGGCCTCCTTGTGCAGAGGGATGCCCACCCATGCAGCCTCAGAAATGCGCTGGAAGTCCACTGCACCGGTCACCAGTGCCACTGCATAGGACACCAGCACACCGATGAGGATGGGCAGGATCTTGACCATGCCCTTGCCCCAGATGTTGCACACGATCACGACACCCAGTGCCACAAAGGCCAGCAGCCAGTTTGCCTGACAGTTGGAGATGGCGGAGGGAGCCAGGATCAGGCCGATGGAAATGATAATGGGGCCAGTGACCACCGGCGGGAAGAATTTCATAATGCGGCGGATGCCGAAGGTGGAGATCAGCACGCTGGCCACCAGATACACCAGACCGGAAAATGCGATGGCGGCGCAGGCGTAGGGCAGCATCTTGGTGTTGGCAACGGTCAGGTTGCCGTCTGCATCTGCCAGCATGGGGGCCACGATGGAGAAGCCGCCCAGATACGCAAAGGAGGAGCCGAGGAATGCAGGCACCTTCTTTTTGGTAATGAGGTGGAACAGCAGGGTGCCCAGACCTGCGCACAGCAGGGTGGTGGAAACGCTCAGGCCGGTGAGCAGCGGCACCAGCACCGTTGCGCCGAACATGGCAAACATGTGCTGCACGCCCAGAATGAACATGCGGCCTGCGCCCAGCTGGCGCGCGTCGTAAATGCCTTTGGAGTAATCGATCTTTTCACTCATGAAGTTTTTCTGCCTCCTACAGAACTCGCAGCCCAAAAAAAGAGGCACCGCCGTCAGCAAAACGGCAATGCCCCTGAAATTTGGGAACAATGATCCCGCCCGGAAATGAGAAGTGCAATGCAGCGCAGTCGATGATTCTTGTGCAGCATGGTGCGCTCCCCCTTTCATTCAGGCTCTTTCCAAACCGCCGCCAAAAGCCCCGCAAAAGGCCGCAGCGGGCAGTCCTTCAAGAGATTATAGCAGACTTTTTGCCGCCGTGCAACTATTTTGCTTAATTCTCCTGTATTTCCAGCCCGGAAGTTTGTGCCGCTTCTCTTGCAATCCGGCCCAAAGCGCACTATAATATAACCTACCATTGCAATCTGTATTATAAGAGAATTATCAGGAGAGTTTATGATCTATCTGGATTATTCCGCCAATACCCCAGTAGACGAAGCGGTTTTACAGCGCTTTTGCGAGGTGGAGCGCAATTGCCCGGGCAATGCCAATTCCCGCCACGCAGCAGGCACTGCCGCAAAGGCTGCCATCGATGCCGCCACCCAGAGCATTGCCCGCAGTCTGAATGTGCAGCCCGCCGAGATCATCTATACATCCGGTGCCAGCGAGGCCAACAACTTTGCCATCAAGAGCATCGCCCGGCTGGAGCGCCACCATGGCAGACACATCATTTCCACCCCGCTGGAGCACTCCTCGGTGAGCGGCAGCCTGACCGCCCTGCAGGAGCAGGGATACGAGATCGACCTTGTGGACATCCGGCAGGACGGCACGGTGGACCTTGCCCACCTGAAAAAACTGCTGCGCCCGGACACCATTCTGGTGGCCGTCACTGCCGTGGACAGCGAGCTGGGCGTGGTGCAGCCGGTGGCCGAGATCGCGGAAATGTTGAAGGCCTGCCCCCACTGCCACTTCCATGTGGATGCCACACAGGCCGTGGGCAAGCTGCCGGTCAGCTTTGCGGGCATCGACACCATGAGCCTGACCGCCCACAAGTTCTACGGGCTGAACGGCATCGGTGTGCTGGTCAAGCGGCGCGGCCTTGCGCTGGAGCCGCTCATCCATGGCGGCGAGAGCACCACCATCTACCGCAGCGGCACCCCCACCGTGGCGCTGGCCTGTTCGCTGGCGCTGGCGCTGGAAAAGGCAGTGAGCGAGCTGCCCGCCCGGGTGGAGCACATCCGCGCCCTGAACGCCCGCCTGCGCACCGGGCTTGCCCAATACCCCAAGGTGCGCATCAACAGCCCGGACACCGCCGTGCCGCAGATTTTAAACCTGAGCGTACAGAACGTGAAGGGCACCGTGTTCCAGCGGGAGCTGGATGCCAGGGGCGTATGCGTCTCGGTCAAATCGGCCTGCTCTTCGGACGGCCTGCCCTCCCGCGCCGTGTTTGCCGTGAGCCATGATCGGCGCAACGCGCTGTCCTCGTGGCGCATCAGCCTGAGCCACCTGACCACGGAACAGGAGATCACTGATTTTATGCAGGCCTTCGATGCCTGTTACAACGCCCTGACGCAATAAAAAGGAGTATTATGAAGCAAGATCCCCCCGCCGACCAGCAGCGAGGGGATCCTTTTTACTGTTTTTGAATGCCGAACAGTCTGCGCAGAATGCCGCGCAGCGCCTTGGGGCTTCGGATCACAACTACCTGCATATGCTCCCCGCCTTTCCGTTTTCTGGCCCATCCTATGCAGGCAGGGGCCGGAACGTTCCGGCAAGGGCAGCAGCGCTCAGTCTGCGATGGTCTCCACCACCACCAGCGCACCGCTGCGGGTGGAGATGGTGATGCAGTCCGACCCGGCAGCGTACTCGTTGCTGACACCCAGCGGGTAGCTGGCGGTCAGCTCCGCATCGGTCAGCTCATAGTAGGAGCCGCGCTCGCACACGCCCTGCGCCCTGCCCTCCATCGGGAAGGCCGAGAAGAAGAAGTACTTCTCCTTCGGGTAGCAGCGGGTCTCGCCGGGCATCACGTAGGTGATGCGGCTGCGCTCATCCAGCAGGGTGGTGCGCACACCGCGCTGTTCCAGCCCAAGGCCGGTGCACAGGTTTGCAAGGGTGTGCTCCACCCGTCTGCCGCCAAGGCCGCCCAGCAGCAGCACCTCATCAAAGCCCTTTTCCGAGACCAGCTTTGCGGCATACTCGGTGTCGGTATCGTCCTTCACATGGGGCAGCACGATGATATCGTCGTCCTGCTGTTCCGGGCAGGGGGCGGTGTCAAAGTCGCCCACGATGATGTTGGGTCTACGCCCCAGAGGTGCGCAGTTGCGGTAGCCTGCATCACAGGCAATGATAAAGTCGTCCGGCCGCAGGGCCTCTGCCAGCTCCGGAGAAACCGGGCAGGCCGAAATGATCACACAGCGTGACATGAATCTCTTCCTTATCCTTTATACTTTCGGGCGCTGCCAATCCTTCACGTCCTTGACTTCCTCGTACATGGCGCAGTAGCTGTCGTACCGGGTCTGGGAGAGCCTGCCCTCGGCCAGTGCGGCGCGCACGGCACAGCCTTTTTCGCTGCGGTGGGAGCAGCCGGTGAACTGGCACTGGCCCAGATAAGGCCCGAACTCCGGGAACGCATGCTCCAGATTTTCCTTGGGGATGAACCCGGCGCGGTTCGCTTCCAGACTGGCAAAGCCCGGCGTATCCGCAATGCGCCCGCCAAAGGCTTCAAAGATCGTCACCTCACGGGTGGTGTGGCGGCCGCGGCCCAGCTTCTGGCTGATGGCACTGGTCTCGCGCTCTGCTTCCGGCAGCAGATGGTTCAAAAGGGTGGATTTTCCCACGCCGGAGTTGCCACAGAACGCACACAGCCTGCCGCTGATCCACTGCTTCACCTCGTCCAGCCCGCCGCCGGTCTCGTAATCGATGCGGATGAACGGCAGGGTCGATCTTTCGTAGGCCTTACGCAGGAATTCCGCCTCGGCCAAGTCGCCCTTGGTGCACACGATCACCGGCTGCACGCCCTTGTCCACCGCAATGGCAGAAAGCTTATCCAGCACCAGCGTGCTGGGCGTGGGCTGGGTGGTGCTGGCCACAAGGAACAGCACATCCAGATTTGCCACCGGAGGCCGCACGAACACATTTTTGCGCGGTGCGATCTCGGCAATGACGGCTGCACCGTTCTCGGTCTCCAGCGTCACCTCATCGCCCGCCACCGGCGTGATCTTCTGCTTGCGGAAAATGCCGCGGGGCTTGCATTCCACAATGCCCTCCGGCGTTTTCACATAGTAAAAGCCGCCGATGCCCTTTGTGATATATCCCTTCATGCACGCCTCCGTCAGCTCAGCAGCGAGGACCACCAGTCGGTCAGCGGTTTCTGCGAGGGGTCGCCGCTGCCCGCTGTGCCCTGTTCGGTGCCGGTCTCGGTGCTGGAAGAAGAGGAGCCGCTGCCAAACAGGCCGCTCCACCAGTCGCCGCCGGTGGTGCTGTCGCTGGGTGCTTCCGGTTCCGGTGCAGGCTCCGGCCCTGCGCTTACCACAATGTTCACGCGGCCGTTCAGCTTTGTGGTAGAGCCTGCCGCCGGGTCCTGACTGATGACAGTGCCCACCGGCTGGTCGCTGTACTGCTCGGTCTGGCTGCCAAGGCCCAGATGGTTCTGCACCAGCAGGGTGCGGGCATCAGCGGTGCTCATGCCGGTCAGCGAGGGCACCTTGGTGGTGGTTGCCACCTGCGGGCGGCTGATATACATCACCACAGTGCTGCCTGCAGCCACCTGACTGCCCGCCGCCGGGTCGGTGCGGATCACCGCGCCGGATGCCACAGAGGTATCCACAGCCTGCGTTACCAGCACCGAGACACCCAGCTCCTTGAGCTGCTGCTCTGCATCGGCCTGCACATAGTTGGTCAGGTCCGGCACGGTAACGTACTGGGTGCCAAGGCTCACAGTCAGGGTCACATTCTGGCCCTCGCGCACCGTGCGGCCGGACACCGGCGACTGCTTGTAGATATAGCCCGCCGCATAGTCACTGTTGTACTCCTGCTCCCAGGTAACGCTGATCTGGCCGGAAACCACCTGCTCGGTGGCAGCAGCCTCGTCCTGCGTCATGCCGATATAATCGCCCAGCGTGATATCGGCCTTGTTGTTCATCAGGTTGGAGGAATCGTTCAGGATCATCCAGCACAGCGCAAGGCACGCCAGTGCAAATGCAATGGTAATGCCGAACAGTGCCGGCAGGAATATGGTGCGCTTTTTCTTGCGCGGTGCGGCCTTTTTGCCGCGGGGCGCAGGCTTTTCGGCCTGACGGTTTGCACGGTTCTGGTTCATGGTACGTTTCACCACCTTTTCGGGAGCATCTTCTGTAATATACTTGTACTCGAACATCACGGAGGGGTTCTGCACGTAGGCGTCCAGCGCATCCAGCATTTCGCGGGCGGATGCGTAGCGGTTCTGCGGCAGCTTTGCCATGGCCTTTTCGGTGATCTCCACCAGTGCATTCGGCACCTCCGGCGCGATCTCGTGCAAAGACTTCGGCTTATCGGAGATCTGCTTGATGGCAACTTCCACCATGTCGTCTGCATCAAAGGGCAGATGACCGCTGAGCATCTCGTACATCATCACGCCCACCGAGTAGATATCGCTGGTGCAGTCGGTCTCATCGCCCTTGGCCTGCTCCGGGCTGATATAGTGCACGCTGCCCATGGCCTTGCCGCTCAGCAGCTGGTTCTCGGCACGGGAGATGCGCGCAATGCCAAAATCCATCATGCGCAGCTGGCCGTTGTCCAAAAGCATGATGTTCTGGGGCTTGATGTCCCGGTGCACCACACCGTTGGCGTGGGCATGTTCCAGCGCCTTTAAGATCTGGGAGATGAAGTGCACGGTTTCCCGGTTGGTCAGCCTGCCGCCGCGCTGGTTCAGGTACTCGCGCAATGTCATGCCGTCCACATATTCCATCACGATATACTGCAGATCATCATTCACCGATACATCGTACACTTTTACGATGTTGGGGTGGTTCAGCAGCGAGATGGCCTTGGATTCATTTTTAAAGCGGCGCACAAGGTCCGGGTCGTGCATATACTCCTGCCGCAGCACCTTTACCGCCACCACGGTACCGGCAGGCACCGGGCCGTTGTGCCCCAGCATGACCGCCTTGTAGACGTTTGCCATGCCGCCGGAACCGATCAGCTCCCGCACCTCATACAGGCCGTCCAGCTTTTTGCCGATCAGGTTGTCCATCAGCGCACCTCCTCCACACGCAGCAGCAGCGCGGTGATGTTATCCGGGCCGCCGTTCTCGTTGGCCGTGCGGATCAGAAGGTCCGGCAGGTCGTAGAACCTGCCGGTGCGCAGCAGCTGTTCCAGCTGTTCTCTGGGCACGGCATTGGTCAGGCCGTCCGAGCACAGCAGCAGGATATCCCCTTTCTGCAGCGGTGCGGTGGTGAACTCCGGGTCCAGCCGGTAGTCCACGCCCAGCGCCTTGGTGATGATGTTTTTCTGAGGGTGGTGCTCGGCTTCCTCCACGGTAATGGTGCCGCAGTCCACCAGCTCCTGCACATAGGAGTGGTCGTGGGTGAGCTGGGCAAGCCTGCCGTCCCGGTACAGGTACGCCCGCGAGTCGCCTGCATGGCACAGGAACACCTTGCCGCCGCGCACCAGTGCGCACACGGCCGTGGTGCCCATGCCCGCCAGCGATTCCTCACGCAGGGCCTTCTGGAACACAAAGCGGTTGGCGCTGAGCAGGCTCTTTTTCAAAAAGGTCTCCTCTTCGCCGGGCAGGCACTTGGAAGCATACTGCTCCTGAAAGCAGCGCTCGATCACATCGCACGCGCTCTGGCTGGCTTCCCTGCCGCCGCGTGCACCGCCCATGCCGTCGCATACCAGCAGCCATGCGGCATCGCCGGGCAGTTCTCCTGCGCGATAATCGTCCTGATTATCCTGCCGGACCCTGCCGACATCCGTTTTTCCTGCAAGTTTCATAGGCTTCTCCCTTTAATATTTACGCTTTCCCGTTCATTTCGTCACGGCGCAGCTGGCCGCATGCGGCGCTGATCTCGCTGCCAAGGCGGCGGCGCACCGTAGCGTTCACGCCAAGGCTCTCCAGCTTCTGCTGGAAGCGGTGCACGTTGGCTGCATCGGTGGCCGAGTACGGGCTGCCGTCCACCGGGTTGATGGGGATCAGGTTCACATGGGCACCCATGCCCCGGATCAGGTTTGCCAGCTGTCTGGCGCAGGCATCGGAATCGTTGACACCGCGCACCATGGAATATTCAAAGCTCACGCGGCGGCCGGTGGTATCCTGATAGCGGCGCACGGCCTGCATCAGCACTTCCACGGGATAGGCATCGTTCACCGGCATCATGCCACTGCGAATTTCATTGTTGGGTGCGTGCAGCGACACCGAGAGGGTCAGCTGCAGCTTTTTCTCGGCCAGCTGGTCGATCTTGGGCACCAGACCGCAGGTAGAAAGGCTGATGTTGCGCATCCCGATGTTCACGCCCTCGGGCGAGGTGATGTTCTCCAGAAACTTCATCACTTCGTCAAAGTTATCCAGCGGTTCGCCAATACCCATGAGCACGATGTGGGAAATGCGCTCCCCGATATCCTTCTGGGCGGTATAGATCTCAGAGCAGATCTCGCCTGCTTCCAGATCGCGCACGCGGCCCGCCTGGGTGGACGCGCAGAAGCGGCAGCCCATGCGGCAGCCCACCTGCGTGGACACACACACCGTGTTGCCGTAGTGGTAGCGCATCACGACGGTCTCGATGCAGTTGCCGTCCGCCATGCGCAGCAGATATTTTACCGTGCCGTCCTTTGCTTCCTGCCTGCGCTCGATCTTGGGCGCGGCAATGTAGAAGCTTTCTTCCAGCTTTGCCAGCAGGGTCTTGGGCTGGTCGGTCATGGCAGAAAACTCGGTGACCAGCTTCTGGTGCACCCAGTGGAAGATCTGCTTTGCCCGGAAGCCCGGCTGACCCATCGCTTTCAGTTCAGCGGTCAGCTCTGCCAGCGTAAAGGAAGAGATACAGCGTTTTTGTTCCATTGTGTTCTCCTATTGTTTTTTACGAACAAGCCACCTGTTTCATTGCAGCTTTTCCCCGTTTTTCTGCATGGCACACAGGAAAAAGCCGTCCATGCCGGTACGGGTGGGCACCGAAAGCGCGCCGTGCTCCCCTGCCGTCATCCCGGCGGGCAGCGCTGCGGCAGGCTCCACCACCGTAAACTCCGGGTGGCGGGCCAGAAATGCCGCGATCTGCTGCTGGTTTTCTGCCGGGTCGATGGTGCAGGTGGAGTACACCAGCCTGCCGCCCGCTTTCAGCAGCTGTGCCGCCGTATCGAGGATGGCCGACTGCGTGGCCAATAATTCAGCTTCGCGGGCCGGTTCCAGCTTTTTGTAGCGCAGATCCGGCTTTTTTGCCAGAATGCCAAGGCCGCTGCAGGGCACATCCGCTAAAATGCGGTCGGCCTGCGGCAGGGCCGGGTTCACCTTTGTGGCATCGTTGCACAGGGCTTCCACATTGGTAAGGCCCATGCGCTGCACTGCCGTGCGGATCAGGCCCACGCGGTTCTCGGCGGCATCGCAGCTGTAAAGCCTGCCGGTGCTGTGCATCTGCTCGGCCAGCAGGATGGTCTTGCCGCCGGGCGCGGCGCACAGGTCGATGACTGTTTCTCCGGGCTGTGCGTCCACGCAGAGCGCCGCCAGCTGGCTGGCCTGCCCTTCCACATGGAAGTACCCCTGCCGGAACAGCTCATTTTCCGCCGGGCTGCCCTCGAAGCGGGCCAGCACACTGCCGGGCACAATGCCCCGCTTTGCTTCCTTTGCGCCGGAAGCCAGCAGCTTTGCACAAAGCTCATCGGCGCTGCCTTTCAGCGGGTTCGCCCGCAGGCTGGTCATGCCGCCGTCGGCCTTGTAGGTAAGGATATCCAGTGCTTCGTCCGGGTAGTTTTTGTGCAGAAATTCCGCCACATCCCGCCCGGCAGAGCCAAGCACCATGAGCCGCTCCACTTCGTTTTTGAAGCTTGCGGTGCTCAGGTCGTAGCTGCACGCCTTGCGCAGCACGGCGTTGACCAGACCGGATGCGCTGGATTTTTTGAAGGCACGGGTCAGCTTGACGGCCTCGTTCACCGCAGCGGACACCGGCACCTGCATATAGCGGGCCTGCGCCAGCGCCGCGCGCAATATTTCGCGCACCGGTGCATCCAGCTTGGCAAGGCCCTTGGGCAGGAACTGGCACAGGATGTAGTCCAGCGTGCCCTGATGTTCCAGCACCGTGTAAAAGATGGCGCTGGCAAAAGCTTTATCGCGGCCTTCCAGCTGCTGGCGCTTGAGTTCGGCATCCAGAACAAGGTTGGAAAAGCCATCCTGCTCCTGCCGCACCAGCGCCGCCACTGCCGCCGCGCGGGGATTCGCCGCCATCAGAGGATATCCCCCGTTTTCAGGCGCTGACCGGCCGCAAAGGCGGTGCCGTCCATGGGCTTTTTGCCTTCCGGCACCACATTCAGCAGCTGGACGGCCCCCTCACCGCAGGCCACCGTGAGCGGCTTTGTGGCCAGCACGGTGCCGGGCGCTTCGCCGTGAGCTTCCACGGCACGGCACTCCATCACCTTGAGCTTCTTGCCGCCGGAGGTGACAAACCATGCACCGGGCCACGGGTTCATGCCGCGCACCCAGTTGTGGATGTGGGCAGCCGATTCGGTCAGGCGGAACTCTGCCATCTCCTTGTTCAGCATAGGTGCAAGGCAGGCGTTCTCATGATCCTGCGGCTGGGGCTTCAGCGTTCCGGCGGCGATGGCGGGCACCACCTCACACAGCACCCGTGCACCCACAGCGGTCACGCGGTCAAACAGCTGGCCGCTGGTCTCCTCCGGGTCAATGGCGATCTTCTCGCAGCAGAGCACATTGCCGGTGTCAAGGCCCTCGTCCATCTGCATGATGGAAACGCCGGTCTCGGCATCGCCGTTCAGCACGGCCCACTGCACCGGGGCGCTGCCGCGGTACTTGGGCAGCAGGGAGACATGCAGGTTGATGCAGCCGTACTTCGGCGCTTCCAGCACAGACTTCGGCAGGATGCAGCCGTAAGCCACCACCACGATCAGTTCCGGGGCCAGTGCGCGGATGTTCTCGTCCTCGCTGCCGTCCCGCAGGGTGCGGGGCTGGAACACCGGCGTGCCGTGGGCAAGGGCCACTTCCTTGACCGGGGGTGCGGTAAGCACCTGCTTGCGGCCAACCGGCTTGTCCCGCCGGGTGTACACCGCGCAGATGTCATGCCCGGCGGCATACAGTGCTTTGAGGCACTCTGCGGCAATATCCGGCGTGCCCATGAACAAAATGCGCATTACTTGTTTCCTTTCGCTTCGCGGGCAGCTTTTTTGCCCTCTTCGGTATCCTCATAGAAATACTCGCTGGACTGCATGATGGTAATGCCGTCCAGATGGTCGTTCTCGTGCTGGATGCAGCGGCCCAGCAGATCCTCAGCTTCCAGCTCGAACCACTCACCGTGGCGGTCCTGTGCGCGCACCTTGACAGCGACGGGGCGGGTCACAGCGCCGTTGTGGCCCGGGAAGGACAGACAGCCCTCGTAGGCGGTCTCCTCTTCCTCGGATACGGCCAGGATCTCCGGGTTCACAAAGTCGATGAACTTATATTCGTAATCGGCGGGGATCTCCTCGGGCGCGTCGGTGGTGTCCCACACCACGAACAGACGGCGCAGCATGCCCACCTGCGGGCCGGCCAGACCCACGCCGTCGGCGGCGATCATGGTCTCGTGCATGTCGTCCAGCAGGGTAGCCAGACGGTCATCAAAGGTGGTGACGGGGCGGCAGACCTTGTTCAGGATGGGATCGCCCTCTTTTACAATGTTACGGATAGCCATTTATGGTACCTCCAAATCAGATGTCACCGTCCGAGTGCAGGTCCACCGCAACGGTGGCCTTGGACGGAAGTTTTTCCTGTTCGTATCTTTCCAGTGTGCTGCGCACGAGGTCGCGGAAGCGGCGGTCGTTGCGGCACTTGATGGTAAGTTTGTAGCGGTAGGTGTCGTTGATCTTTTCAATGCTGCCGGGCGTGGGGCCAAGCACCCGCAGCGGCAGGTCCGGCTGTTTTGCCGCCTGCTGGCCCAGAAGGGCCGCAAAGCGCGCCGCCGCCCGTGCCACCTCGATCTCCTTTGCGCCTGCAAAGCCAATGACGCACAGCCCGCAGAAGGGCGGGTAGAGGCCCAGCTTGCGGTAGGCGATCTCCTGCTCAAAAAAGGCATCGTAGTCCTGTGCGGCGGCAAGGTTCAGCACCGGGTTATCGGGGTCGGTGGTCTGGATGATGGCAAAGCCGGGGTCTCTGGCCCGGCCGCTGCGGCCCACCACCTGTGTGATGAGGCTGAACACGTTCTCATACGCGCGGAAGCCCTGCGCAAACAGCAGCGAGTCGATGCCCAGCACGCCCACAAGGGTCACATCCTCAAAATCCAGTCCCTTGGCCACCATCTGGGTGCCCACCATGATGTCATATTCGTGGTTTGCAAACCTTGCCAGCAGCTTTTCGTGGGCATCCTTTGCGGCAGTGGAATCCTGATCCATGCGCAGCACCCGCGCATCCGGGAACAGCTTTGCCAGCTCTTCCTCGGCTTTCTGGGTGCCGAAGCCCCGGTACTGCAGCTTGCCGCCGCAGGCGGGGCACACAGTGGGCGGTTCCATCTGGCTGCCGCAGTAGTGGCACAATACCTTGTGCGCCGCTTTGTGGTACACCATCGGCACGCTGCACTTTGTGCACTTGAGCACCTCGCGGCAGTCCTCGCACTGGGCCATGGTCTGGTAGCCCCGGCGGTTCAGCAGCAAAATGGTCTGCTTGCCTGCATCCAGATTGCGGCGGATGGCATCTTCCAGCGCAAGACTGATCTCCCGTGGGTTGCCTGCCGCCAGCTCTGCGCGCATATCCACGATCTGCACCGTGGGCAGCGGGTTGCCGCCGTAGCGCTGGGTCAGCCGCACCAGCTGGGTGCGGCCATGCTGGGCCGTGTAAAAACTCTCGGTGCTGGGGGTGGCGCTTGCCAGCAGCAGCAATGCACCGTTTTCCGCCGCGCGCTGCCGGGCCACCTCGTGGGCAG
The DNA here is from genome assembly GCF_003478175.1 of Faecalibacterium sp. OF03-6AC. Taxonomy (NCBI): domain Bacteria; kingdom Bacillati; phylum Bacillota; class Clostridia; order Eubacteriales; family Oscillospiraceae; genus Faecalibacterium; species Faecalibacterium sp. OF03-6AC. The sequence continues at coordinate 78,534 of NZ_QUEN01000005.1, forward strand.
AATAGCGGGGCGCGGATTCCGAGCGGTAGGTGTGCTCCTGCTCCTCATCGATGATGATGAGCCCGATGTTTTCCAGCGGCGAAAAGATGGCACTGCGGGTACCCACCACGATGTCTGCGCCGCCGTCCTGGATCATCTGCCACTGCAAAAGGCGTTCGGTGTGGTTGAGGGCAGAGTGCTGCACCGCCACCCGGCGGCCAAACTGACTCTTGAGCCGCAGGATCATCTGCGGGGTCAGGCTGATCTCCGGCACCAGCACCAGCGCACGCCTGCCCTGCTCCAGACAGCGGGCAATGAGCTTTAAAAACACCAGCGTTTTGCCGCTGCCGGTCACGCCGTAGAGCAGCGCCGAGTGGGGTGCATCGTCTTCCAGCTTTGGCAGCAGAGCATCGTAAGCCGCCTGCTGCTCCTGCGTGAGGGTGATCGGCTCGTTTTTCAGCGGAATGGACGCATACAGGTCGATGGATTTATTCACCTTGCTGCATTCCAGCACGCCTTTGGCGCACAGGTTATCCAGCACGGCACGGCTGATGCCCTTGTCTTCCAGCTCGTTCAGGGTGCGCGGCCCACCGCCCAGCAGCGCCACTGCCGCCAATTGCTTGGCTGTCGGCTTCGGCTTTGGCGGCAGCCCGCCCACAAGGCGGTAGGAGTTCTCGGTGTGGCGGGTGAGCTGCTTTTGCAGCACCGGCGTTACGCCGTCTGCCGCCACGGCAGGCTTGTACTGTGCACCATAGGGAATGACCGCCTTGACCGCTTCGTAATAGGTGCAGAAGGTGCGCTCCTTCAAAAAGTGCACCAGCCGCAGCAGTTCCGGGGTCAGGCAGGCCGAAGCCGGGGCCACGTCGAAAAGATATTTCAGCTTTGCACTTTCCGGTTCGGCATCGCAGGCCAGCACCACGCCCATGCGGGCGCGGCTGCCGCGGCCAAAGGGCACCAGCACCATGCTGCCAAGTTTTACCGCATTCTGCTGATCCGGCATGACGGCATAGGTATAAAGCTTATCAAAGTGGAAGGTCGCATTGCTGACGGCAACGCCTACCGTTTTGGGCATTCGTCCAGCTCCTTCAAAATGTTATTCTGCGGCACCAATGCGCTGGCAGATGGCCTGATACAGTGCATCGGCGCAGGCATCGACCTGGTCGTTGACCAGCTTCAGGGTGAATTCATCCTGCTGGGCCAGCTCCTGCCGGGCGGTGGCAAGACGCTCCTGAATGCTGTCCTCGGTCTCGGTGCCGCGGCCGCGCAGACGGCGCTCCAGCTCCTCCACCGACGGCGGCAGCAGGAACACGGTGGTCGCGCCCGGGAACATGCGGCGGATGTTCGCTGCGCCGTGCACATCGATGACCAGAACGACCACCTTCCGGGCTGCAAGGCGCTTGTCCACTTCCTCGCGCAGGGTACCGTAGTAGTTGCCGTTGTAGAAGTTGTGCTCCACCACCTGATCGTTCTCGATCAGCTGCTGGAACTGCTCCCGGGTGCGGTAATAATAATCCACGCCCTCCTGCTCACCGGGACGCGGTGCGCGGGTGGTGGCGGAAACAGTCTTTTCGATCTCCGGGTGTGCTTCGCGCAGTGCCTTCACCACGCTGTCCTTGCCGGTACCGGCCGCGCCGGAGACCACAAACAAATATTTATCGTTCGCCATGGGTCTGTTCCTCCTCTGTTGGTGTTTTGCCCTCCTGCCCTGCCGCACGGTTGGCCACCGTTTCCGGCTGAAGCGCCGAGAGCACCACATGATCGGAGTCCATGATAAGCACTGCACGGGTGCTGCGGCCATAGGATGCATCGATCAGCATTCCGCGCTCCCGCGCTTCCTTTACAAGGCGCTTGACCGGGGCGGAATCCGGGCTGACCACTGCCACCACACGGCCTGCACTGACCATATTGCCAAACCCGATGTTGATGAGCTTCATAAACCCCTCCGAATTCTCTGTATCACTCCAGATTCTGGATCTGTTCGCGGATCTTTTCGATCTCCGCCTTCATATCCACCACGATGCGGGTGATATCCAGATCCTGACACTTGGAGCCGATGGTATTGGTCTCGCGGTTCAGCTCCTGCGTCAAAAAGTCCAACTTGCGGCCCACCGGCTCGTCCAGCTTGAGGATATCGCGATACTGCGCAATGTGGCTGCGCAGGCGCACCGTCTCTTCATCCACAGCGGTCTTATCACCAAAAATAGCGGCCTCGGTCAGCACGCGGGCATCGTCGATATCGCGGTCCTCCAAAATGACCTTGAGCTTCTCGTACAGGCGGTTGGTGTAGGCTTCCACGCGGCCTGCGCTCAAGGTCTCCACCCTGCCCACACACTCCTCGAGGAAGTTCAGACGGTTTTCCACGTCTGCCTTCATCTTGGCACCCTCGGCGGCGCGCATCTCCACAAAGCGGTCCAGCGCCTGTGCGGTAACGGCAGAAACATCTTCCCACAGCTGTTCCTCGTCCACATCCGCGTGGCGGGTGGTGAGCACATCCGGGAAGCGGGTCAGCACGCCCGCAGAGATATCGTTCTTGACACCCAGCTGTTCCGAAATATCCCGCATGGCCTGCTGGTAGCTGCGTGCCAGCTCCATGTTGACGGCCACCACCGTATCGGCAGCGTCCACATTCTGCACGGTCATGCTCAGCTCCACCTTGCCGCGGGAAATGCGCTCGTTGAGCTGCTTTTTCAAGCGGCTGTCCAGATAGCTGCAGGTGCGCGGGATGCGCGAAGAATACTCAAAGTAGCGGGAATTCACGCTGCGCAGCTCCACCGTGATCTCACGGCCATTGCGCACAGCAGTCCCCCGGCCAAAGCCGGTCATGCTTAAGATCATAACGCTCTCCTGTTCTTACATTTTCAGTGTTTCAGCTTACAAGTTTCGGTATACGTATCCGCCTTTGGGTACACAAACCCATGTTACGATACATATAGTTCCATTTTACTATTCTTCGGCCCAAAATTCAAGGTGCACTGTTGCGTGCCGCCGCCAAAACCGGCCGCAATACACGGTGCAAAGCAAAAAAGCTCTGATACAAAATCTTCCGATCCTGTATCAGAGCCTGTTTCAGTTGGTTTTATATACGCAGGTCACGCTGTTCTGCAGCAGATTTGCGTTCAGCAGTGCGCGCTCCACCCAGTGGATATTGTCCGCAATGGTATCGCGGGAGACACCGTATTCTGCCGCAATGTTCTCCATGCTGCGGTACTCGCGGCGGTAGAGCAAAGTCAGCACCAGCTTATCCTGCATTGTGATCTTGGTAAAATGCGGCCTGCGCCGGTGTTCCTTGCAATAAGCCGCATTCAGTGCTTCCAGCATCTGGGCAAATTCCTTCCGAGTGATGCCGAAGGTAAATTCATAATCCTGCTCTGTAAATTCCGCAAGGCGCTGTACCGTGATGCTTCTCATGCAGATCACCTCTTCTTTTTCCGGGGATGCCCGGGTGTCGGCTGCATCCATTTTGATTCATTATAAAATGGATGGATTTTCATGTCAATGAGCCGCCGCCCATTTTTGGGGCCAGATCCGGTGCAAAACACAAAAAGGAGCCTCCCGCCGCAAAAGCGGGAAGCTCCTGAATCCGTTATGAAAGATCAGACGGGATGAGACTGATTGGTGTAGTCCACATGGTCGCCGTCCACGCCCTGCTTCTTGGCATTGCGCTTTTCAAAGAACTTGGGTGCCACCTGCGGGAACATTGCGTAGGTCAGCACATCCTCTTCCTGCGTTGCCCACTTGGCAGCTTCTGCCTTCAGCTTGTCCATCTCAGGAGCCAGAGTATCAGCAAAGCGGCAGGTAATGGGCTGCTCGTCGCCCAGGATCTTCTTGGTGAACTCGGGCTTGATGGGAGCGGGAGTCTTGCCGTAATCACCGTGGACCAGACCCTTGAACTCCTTGGTGACCATCTTGTAGCGCTCGCCCAGGATCACGTTGAACACAGCCTGCGTACCAACGATCTGGCTGGTGGGGGTGACCAGCGGCGGATAGCCTGCATCCTCGCGGACGCGGGGGATCTCTGCCAGCACTTCGTCCAGCTTATCTTCCTTGCCGGCATCCTTCAGCTGTTTGAGCATGTTGGAGAACATGCCGCCCGGCACCTGATACAGCAGGGTGTTTGCATCCACGCCGAGGCTCTTCGGGCTGATCTGGCCGTTGGCAATGTACTTCTCGCGCAGCTTTGCAAAGTATGCGCGCACAACGTTCAGCTGTTTCAGATCCAGACCGGTGTCGTAATCGGTGCCCTGCAGGGCAGCGACCAGACTCTCGGTGGGCATGTGGCTGGTGCCCAGGCTCAGGGGGCTCATGGCGGTATCGATGATGTCGGCACCTGCCTCGATGCCCTTCAGGATGGACATGGAAGCCAGACCTGCGGTGTAGTGGCTGTGGATGTCAACAGGGATGCTGACGGTCTCCTTCAGCTTCTTCACCAGATCGTAGCAGGTATAGGGGGTCAGCAGACCGGCCATATCCTTGATGCAGATGGAGTTTGCGCCCATCTCCTCCAGGGTCTTGGCGTAGGCTGCAAAGTACTCGTTGTTGTGCACGGGGCTGAGGGTGTAGCTGATGCAGCCCTGCACATGAGCGCCTTCCTTGTTGGCTGCCTTGATGGCGGTCTGCAGGTTGCGCGGATCGTTCAGTGCATCGAAAATACGGATCACGTCGATGCCGTTTGCAACAGACTTCTGCACAAAGTACTCAACGGCATCGTCTGCGTAGGGGCGGTAGCCCAGCATGTTCTGGCCGCGGAACAGCATCTGCAGCTTCTGGTGGGGCAGCTCCTTGCGCAGGATGCGCAGGCGCTCCCACGGGTCTTCGTCCAGAAAGCGGATGCAGCTGTCGAACGTAGCGCCGCCCCAGCACTCCACGGAGAAGTAGTTAATCTTATCCATTTCCGGCAGGATGGGACGCATCTCATCCATGGTCATGCGGGTGGCCAGCAGAGACTGGTGGGCATCGCGCAGGACGACCTCAGTAACCTTGATCGGCTTTTTGGCCATGATTGTCACCTCTCCCTTAGTTCATGGAAACCAGAACGTCACCGGAGTTGACGGTGTCGCCCTTGTTGACGTTGATGGAAGCCACAGTGCCATCCTGCGGAGCAACGATCTCGTTCTCCATCTTCATGGCCTCCAGGATCACCAGCACGTCGCCAGCCTTCACGGATGCACCGGCCTTGACCTTGACATCCAGAATGTTGCCGGGCATGGGAGCCTTGACGGCAACGGCACCAGCAGCGCCTGCAGCAGCCTTGGGAGCAGCAGCAGGAGCCGGAGCAGCCTTAGGAGCAGCGGGTGCGGCAGGAGCTGCAGCAGCAACCGGAGCAGCACCAGCGGCAGTCTCCTCCACGGAGACGCTGTAAGCAACGCCATTGACGGTAATATTGTAGTACTTCATGGAAGGATCCTCCAAATCAAAATCGTATCAAAAAGATTTATACAGACGATTACAGAGCCATGTTGCCGTGCTTCTTGGGCAGGCGGGCAGCACGCTTGGTGCTCAGCAGTTCCAGTGCGGCAACAACGCTTGCACGCACATTGGCTGCATCGCAGGTCAGGTCAGCAGCGCCGCAGGCAACTGCATTTGCTGCGCTGCACACCTCGGCGGTGTAAGCAGCAGCCTTTGCGTTGGTGGCTGCAATGATGTTGTCGGAAGCATCGATCTCTTCCTTGTACAGGACGCTGACCGCTGCGCTGGGTTCCAGTGCGCTGACGGTGCAGCCAGCCACGGCAATGCGCAGATCGGCAGCAGCCAGAGCGGTGTAAACAGGGCCGACGGCCTTGCCAGCCAGCACAGCCACCTTTGCGGTGGTAGCGTCGGCATAGGTAGCAGCCAGACGGGCAGCCTCACGGATGCCGCCTGCAATGTCGTCGGTCGCGCTGGGCACAAAGCCCTCGGTATCCACAATGGTGATCACCGGCACGCTGAAGGCATCGCACAGACGCACAAAGCGGGAAGCCTTGGCCACGCAGTTGTGGCACAGGGTCTTGCCGGTGGCCACAACGCCCACGGCGTTGCCGCCCACGGTGGCAAATGCAGTGTAAACAGACTTGCCAAAGCCTGCATACAGCTCCACAGCGCTGTCCTTATCGACCACGGCAGCAGCAGCCTTTGCAGGCTCTGCACCGGCAGTCAGAGCAGCAGTGGGCTGCTCGAACTCAAAGATCGCAGGGCCGGTCAGGTTATTGGCCGGCAGCAGGCCCACGATGTGAGCAGCTTTCTCGGCAGCTTCCTCAGCAGTGGGTGCCACAATGGCAGCCACGCCAGCCTTTGCAGCGGCGGCTGCGGTGCCGGCATCGGCCACCTTGTCGCCCTTGGCAGCAGAGGTGAACGGAGCGGTGAAGAACAGCTCTGCGCCCTCAGCCATGATGCAGACATCTGCATTGGCAGCGCTCAGTGCGCTGGTGCCGCCGCAGACACCCAGAACAACAGCCACCTGCGGGATCACGCCGGAAACCTTTGCGATCTGCGCATTCAGCTTTGCGCTGGCGGTCAGCACGTCCAGACCCTCAGCCAGCTTTGCGCCGACGGAGTTGTAGAAGGTGACGACCGGGCAGCCAGTCTGAGCTGCCATCTCCAGAACCTTGATGTTCTTTTCAACATCCTTTACGGTAACAGCTTCGCCGTTCTGGTAAACAGCGTAAGCCTGCTGACCTGCCGCATAGCCGCAGGCAGCGCTCACTGCACCGTCAGCAAACAGTGCAGTGTATTCCCCGTCATCAAAAAACTTGGCGAGGATTTCTCCCTTATTGATCTTTGAAGCCATGGTAAGACCTCCTGGTTGTCTGTGTGAGCTTTCAAAATTAGTTTTATTATACTGAATTTTCCATAAAAATGCAAGAGATTCTATAAAAGTCCATGCGAATCAACATCTGTCGCGCAAAGTTCTACAATTTTTTAACGATTCATCGTTTCTCCGCTTTCCCGCCTTTTTGCGGGCATTTTGCACCGCACACTCAGCTGCCAAAAATTCTCTTTCAATTTTGTGGATTCTGTCTTCCCCTGCTGCATTTTATTTTATAAGAAGTTATGTTACACTATATTTAATATGTAAATTTTTTTCGCAGAACAGCCCGCCGAGAAGCTTCGGGGCGGGTCATTTTGCAGAATATAAAAGGAAGGCCATGTCAAATTGAAAGATCTGCTCACTTCACTCCGCGCCTCCAACGAAACCTACAACTCCATGAAGCACTCCGCCCGGGCTATCATCCGCCGCGCCGAGATTCCCCTGCTCGCGGTCATCGTCCTGTATAAGGCTGCAACGAACCTGCTGTTCGTCCCCCTGATGCAGCAGCTCTGGTCGCTCACGCTGCGGTTCGCACCCATGCACTACCTGAGCAACAACAACGCTTCCGATATCTTTTCCTCCCCCGCGATCATCCTGTGCATCACGCTCATTGCCATCCTGACCGCGTTCTGGGCGCTGTATGAGTTTTCCGTCCTGCTGCATGGGCTGGATCTTGCCCGCAAGGGCGAAACGATCTGCCTACCTGCCCTGCTGCGCACCTCTCTTGCGGATATCCGCCACGCATTCCTGCCGCAGAACTGGCTCGTTCTGATCTACAGTGCCGTGCTGATCCCGTTCACCAATTTTTTCCTCGCCTATAACTATATCACGCAGCTTGCCGTGCCGGAATACATCATGGGTGTCATCCGGGCAAACAGCCGGTATTACCTGCTCTATCTGGCTGCCGGTGCCGCCCTGCTGTTCCTCTGTGTCAGCTGGGTGCTGGTGCTGCCGCTGTTCGTGCTGGAGCGCAAAAGCCTGTGGCAGTCGGTAAAGGAAAGCTTTTGCTGCATCCGCAGGCGCGTCTTCCGTGCTTTTCTTTTGCTGCTGCGCTGGAACCTCTCGGTCGTCCTGCGTTCCCTGCTGCTGACGGCAGCGGTTGCCGTGCCGCTGTACGGCATCATCATCGCGGTCGGGCTGCAGAGCACACAGGCCATGTTTGCACTGTCCCGCGCGGCGCTGGCCATTGAGATGCCTTTCTTCCAGTTCCTGATTGACTGCGCCATCACCATAGCGCAGTGCACGATCCTCGCCATGCTGCACTGCCGCCTGCGGGAGCCTCTCCCCTCTGAGCCGGAGCCGGTCCAGAGCGGAAAGCATCACCGTTCCACCGGCAGGCTGCTTCTGGGTGCATCGGTTGCGGGTGCTACTCTGCTCACCTTTGCGCTGGCATTCTGTTACCTTGCCCTGCCCAGAGACGACGAGCTGCTCTCCATGCTGGGCGGCGTTGCGCCGGTAGTCACCGCGCACCGCGGCTACTCCGCTGCCGCACCGGAAAACACCCTGCCTGCTTTCCAGCTGGCCATCGATCAGGGCTGCGAGTGGGCCGAGCTGGATGTGCAGATGACCAGGGACGGCGTGGTCATGGTGACCCACGATACCAGCCTGCGCCGCTGCACCGGCCGCAGCGAGAACATCTACGACCTGACCTATAACGAGGTTCGCAAGCTGGATGCCGGGCGCTGGTTCGGCCAGAAGTACACTGGTGTCAAAGTTCCCACACTGGAAGAAGTGCTGGACCTGTGCAAAGGTAAGATCCAGCTGAACATTGAGATCAAACCCAATGCCGCCACCCCGGAGCTGGAAGCGGAAACCATCCGCATCATCCGCGAAAAAGGCTTTGCGCAGGACTGCACCATCACCTCGCAGAGTTATGAAACCCTCTGCAAGGTCAAGGATCTGGCACCGGAGATCCGGACCGGCTATATCCTTGCACTGGGCGTGGGCAGTTATTACGATCTGCCTGCCGCAGATTTCTTCAGCGTACAGTCCACCTTTATCACCTCCGGTATGGTGCAGCAGATCCATAAGCGCAGCAAGACGATCTCCGCATGGACCGTCAACCGCGAAGAGGATGCCAGCGAACTGCTGAGCATCGGCGTGGACGACCTGATCACCGATAAGCCGGATATGATCCAGCAGCTGCTGAGCGAGGATGCCGACCTTGACAACAGCCTCGTCCTCCTGCGCGACTTCATCCGTGACCTGTTCGCTCCGTCCGATGTCGATGAACCCACTCCTGAGGAAGAGACCATCGAAGAAGCCATCGAGGACCCGGACGAATTGCTGGATGCGTCGTGATCGCGGCAAAGATCAAGTATCCTGTTAAACTACCTGTACACACATAGACGCAGGTCTTGGGGATCATCAGCATACCGATCATGGGGACGGTATCTGGAATGGAAGCTCAACTGGCCCCAGACCGCCGATGGCTGCGGACGCTACGAGCCGAAGAAAAAGTGGCGCAAAGAATAAAAGACACAAAAATGCCCTCTGAAAAACTTACCGTTTCTCAGAGGGCATTCTCATGTCTCTCTTTGTGAATAATCGCCCGATCGTATCAAAGCAGTATCAGAAAGCCTTTCAGCTCTCAAAATATCGCATTGTATCAATACTTTTCAGGGTTTGCAGATCACTCGAGCTCGGTAAGTCCAGACTGTCACTAAACAAATTTGTTTAGTTATCCTGTTCTTGGATGTTCACTTTTCCATGAGATTGCCGTGGTAGATGCGGCTTGCTGATTTTTTAGTATCAGGATAGTATCACTCAACCAGCGGAGTCTCTGTGAGTATTATAACGAACTCTCCCTCATAAAGCAAGTCTGTTCTCTACTACCGAATGTTAACAATAAATTCCTTACTTTTCGCTACACAAATTCCATTTTTTATAATAAAGCATTGCACTGAATGTGTTCCTTTATACAAAGTGCTTTCCCTCTTCCCATCAAATCCCTCATTGGATGGTTCAAAATTTCCTCGTAAGCAATTTGCCATTGTAGCTTCTTGCCCAGTATTCACAACTTGCCATATAACGCTATATGGTCGCCTTACTCCAGTTAATGCCCGAAAATGCAATGTGCATCTTTTTTCAAGTGGGATATCGTTGCTTATATACTCAACATCGCTTCCATCTGCTGCAGTCACTCTTAATGTTATAAAAGCAGCTCCACCACGCTGCATAGGCCATCTTGGCTTTTCCTTATAAGGTGCGAATATACAACTGTATACATTACTAACGCTTGAGCATGCAATAGCCTTGCAGCCTTCTTTGGGGAATTCATCTCCTAATATTTTTCTCCATGTATCATTTTCTGTTCCTTCATCGTTTAACATTGAAACATGCTCACTAAGTTTATCTATAAAATTAGAAAAATCCGTTGTACTATACCCAGCAAGCAGATCATTGCCCTCAATTTTTTCTGATGGGTCACTTATAGTTGGATTCACTCCGGCATCTGCATAATCTTCTTTATATGTAGCTACTATATTTTGCATTGTTGCAATAAGAAAATCTTCTGTTCCAAGAGATGAATCTCCCAAATTATCTGCTATGATTTTTTCTAGTGTAATTCCTTTGGGATATTTAATATCCTCTGGACAATTTGTCTGACGCCACCACTTAAATATTTTTACAAGTGGTTTATATTTTTTATTATGTTCTTTGTTGACTGTAGTAGACCACACTTTATGACCTTTAGGATCAGTTTTTGTCCATTCTCCTGTATTAGAATCCCCAATATAATACACTTCCTCATCATCTTGATCAGAGATAACTGGAACAACATCTATTGACAGTCCGCCCATCTCAATTCCAACAGAATGCGATTGAATTGTTGCTGAATTATAATTCGCATTTTGAATCAAGACATCTTTTAACTCACTTATTACTTTCTTGGAATCATCTGTCATCTCATAAGACGTCACAACTATAATGTCCACATCTCTCTTTTTCCCTTTAGATGTGGGTCTAATAGATGTATGTTTTGCGTATGAACCGGACAAAAATGTATCTACATGTATTTTTTTATAAGTATCATGATTCTTCAGATAATCCCTCAATGTACTTTGCAAACTGCTAATATATGCCACTGTTGTACTACTCGGTTCGATTTCCGACAAGAAATTATTGAAATCCCGCTGTTTCGCCATAGTCTTTCCTTTCTTATGGATGTTGATGAACTTCTATCTTTTGCGCATACGCATTATAATCAATTGCTGGTACGGTTCCTATTTCCTGCAATTTTCCCAAAACTTTCAAAAGAAAATATACAAGTGATTTTGACTTGTCGCAGTAACTTATTGTCTTATCCCCTCGATCACATACAAAAGTTCCTGCTGCCACACAGCATATCATATCAAGCCTTTTCAACTCGTTTTCAGATAGGTTGTTTGCAATGTTATCTATAGTACTCGATTCTGCCCAGTCAGATGTTGTTGTTAATAGTCCTGCAACAATTTTGTGTAGTGGTTTAGGGTCATATTTTCCTCCTGCGTGCTTTATTGCCACTGATGTCCGTTTTAATTTTCTTACACTTTCTGTCTTATGTTGGGCATATTCCATATAGCCTTTGTTTAGGCTTTGCTTTACTTCAAAAACTGCATATACGCTTTCCGCTGGAATCAAAAATGTTTCATTGTGTTTAAGCACCAGATATGAGTACTGTCTATCGTAAATGATTACATCTATTTGTTCGCTTTCGTTCCCATCTGCATCAATTACAACTCCTTTGGCAACAGCATATCTATTCGGAAGATATGCCATTAGCCACTCTCTCCAATTATCTTCTGTGTCGTCCCCTTTCATTCCAGGATGCATCAATACTGATGCGCCAGTCTTTAGCCCTGCTTCCATTTCTTGTTGCATTCCATCATACAGTTTTCCAAGATCAACACTCGGCATTTTCGCATTCCTCCACTCTTAATTTCAAAGCATCTTGGTTCCAATCCCAAAGAACTTATCAAAGAAGCCTTTCAACTTATCGATCACGCCCTGTTTTTTCTGCGCACGGCCACCGCCGCCGAAGCGGGAAACAGGAGGCATCAGTTTGTCAATATCAGTGCCCACAGTTTTGATCTCACCATCACGGAACGCATTGGCCAGATATTTGCGTGTCTCCGGCTCCTTCAGCTTTTCCTCTTGGATGATCTTTGCAAGCTCTTTCTCTCGCTGTTCGGACACATAGCTGTTCCACTCTGCCATCACGTCATCCACATCGTTGACCCCTGCAATAAAGGTTTCGATCAGCTGCTTTTTGCTGCGCAGTTCCGGGCTGGCGTCAATCGCCTTGCGAATCGTGATGAGCACTTCTTTATCATCGCAATGAGTGTCATGGTACTTTTTGACCAGCATCAGGATGTAGTCAATGTTAATTTCCACCTGCCGAATCAGCTCCACCTCAAACACCACATCATCGGTGATGTCCTCTTTGGTTTCATCGTGCTTTTTGTTGCGCCATTCATCCCGCAAATCCTGATAGCGGCCAAGATAATCCTGCAAATCACGCTCCGAGATCAGCTCGTTGCCCTTGAAATCATCAAAGGAAGACAGCAAGTTCCGCATCCGCAGCAGTGCGCCAAACAGCACGATAAAATCTTTCTGGTTCTGCTCTCCAACGATCCGCGGCTCTGCCAGCGGGAATTTTTGCGTCAGGTCATCAATCATGTCTGCGTAGCCCTGATGATATTTTCCCTGCTCATCCGTATAACCGTGGTAATAGTCCGCGTATTTGCGCAGCAGAACGATGCCGCCCGCATTTTTATCTCCAAACAGCGAAATTGCCGCATCCACTCGCTTTTGCAGGTTGCGGAAGCAGACGATATTGCCAAAGGTCTTGATGCTGTTCAGGATACGGTTTGTCCGGCTGAACGCCTGAATCAGACCGTGCATCTTCAGGTTCTTGTCCACCCACAGGGTGTTCAGGGTCGTGGCATCAAAGCCTGTCAGGAACATATTGACCACGATCAGCAGGTCAAGCTCCTTGTTCTTCATGCGGAGCGATACATCTTTGTAGTAATTCTGGAACCGTTCGCCATCGGTAGAATAGTTCGTATGGAACATCTCGTTGTAGTCCTGAATGACGGCATCCAGAAAATCCCGGCTGCTCTGGTCGAGGTTGGAGGTATCTTCCGGGTTTTCCTCGTCCAGAATGCCATCCGTTTCCACTTCGTTGGCTCCATAGCTGTAAATGGTGGCAATGCGCAGCCGCTTGGTTGGGTCTGCCGCCATCTGCTTCTTGAATTCCTGATAATACAGCTTCGCCATCGGCACAGAAGCCACGCAGAAAATCGAATTAAAGCCGCTGACACGCTGCTTCTGCTTGATTTCCTCCACTGCACCACGCTGGGCAGAGGCAACCTCCGCCACATTCGTCAGCAGATTGAACTCATACGATTTGTCTCCCCGATAGGTTTTCTGGTCGAAGTGGTCGAGGATGTACTTTGTCACCAGAGAAATACGCTTGGGTGCCATGAACGCCTTTTCCCGGTCAATGTCCCAAACCTGCTTGTCGTCCATGTCTGGCTCTGCATCCATCGTCTTGATGTAATCCACACGGAATGGCAGCACATTTTTGTCGTTGATAGCATCCACAATGGTGTAAGTGTGTAGCGGCAGAACTTTCTCACCTTTTTCATTTGGCTCACCGCCAAATAGCTGCGGCGTTGTTCTCATGCCGGATTTTCCGCTCGTACCTGCATTTGCTGCATAAATCGGTGTTCCGGTAAAACCGAACAGGTAGTACTTTTTGAAGTTGTGAACGATAGCACCGTGCATATCACCGAACTGGCTGCGGTGGCACTCGTCAAAGATGATCACAACGTGCTTCTGGTAGACCTCATGCCCCGGATTTTTCTTGATAAAGGTCGCCAGCTTCTGGATGGTGGTAATGATGATATGTGCTTCCGGGTTTTCCAACTGACGTTTCAGTATCGTGGTGCTGGTGTTGGAGTTTGCTGCACCCTTCTCGAAGCGGTCATACTCCTTCATGGTCTGGTAGTCCAAGTCCTTGCGGTCTACCACGAACAGCACCTTGTCGATATAGGGCAGCTGTGATGCCAGCCGTGCCGTTTTGAACGAAGTCAGCGTTTTGCCGGAGCCTGTGGTGTGCCAGATGTAGCCGCCGCCTTCGATGCTGCCATACTTTTTGTAGTTGTTGGCGATCTCAATGCGGTTCAGAATCCGCTCCGTTGCCGTGATTTGGTAGGGACGCATCACCATCAGCATCTTTTCCGAGGTGAAGATACAATACCGGGTCAGAATATTCAGGATCGTGTGCTTAGCGAAGAATGTCCGGGTAAAGTCGATCAAATCGGTCAGCACCCGGTTGTTTGCATCCGCCCAGTAAGAGGTAAATTCAAAGCTGTTGCTGGTCTTTTCCTTTTTCGTTCTTCCGTTCTTGGAGTCCTTGATGGCATTGTAGCGGGTACTGTTGGAGTAGTACTTGGTATTTGTGCCGTTGGAGATCACGAAAATCTGCACATATTCGTACAAGCCGCAGCCTGCCCAGAACGAATCCCGCTGATAGCGGTTGATCTGGTTGAACGCCTCCCGGATGGCCACCCCGCGCCGCTTCAGTTCCACATGAACCAGCGGAAAGCCGTTGACCAGAATCGTCACATCGTAGCGGTTATCATGCCGCGCACCGTCTGCCTGCTTCACTTCATACTGGTTGATGACCTGCAGACGGTTGTTGTGGATGTTCTTTTTGTCGATCAGTGTGATATTTTTGGAACTGCCATCATCCCGATGCAGCACCTGCACGTTATCTTCCTGAATCTTCCGGGTCTTTTCGGGAATATGTTCGTTGGGGTTGGCAATTACATCACTGAAAAACTGCCGCCACTCTGTGTCCGAAAACTGGTAGTGGTTCAGCTCTTCCAACTGGCTGCGGAGGTTGGCAATCAGTTCATCCTCGGTATGCAGCGACAGATAGGTATAGCCCTCCTCACACAACAGCCGGATAAACTCTTTTTCCAGTTCCGCCTCGCTCTGGTAGCTGTCCGAGCGCACCTTGGAGGGCTCATAGGCGGCAACAACAGTATCTTCATTGGTGGCCGCAACGATATTGAAAAAGGACATTTCAAATTCCTCCTGCCAATGGTTTTCCTGAATATCGTTCTAAATTGCAAAATAATGTGCTTCTCTGAGTCGGTATTATATCAACATACTCAAGTTTTTCGCCCGTCCAGCGCGTAATCATAAAATTTTTTGCCTGATATATAAACGCAATATAGGTATCGTATTCCGCGCAATTCTCCGTTCGATATTGAAAGAGTTTCTTAAAATCCGAATAAATACTATTTAGTGCTAGATTTTTTCCAGATTCAAAGTCATCATTTAAGTCGAAATTGATATTATACGGAAAGAACATCATCAAATTTTTCTTCGTTTCAAATTTCTTTATAATCTGCACGACCTCTTTTTCCAATTCTTTGGCATACTTTTCCTTTTTGCGAATTTCAACTATCTCATTAAAGTTCAAGCTTCTAAACATCGCATATGGAATAATGCAAGTGATCTCTTTATAGTTCTCATCGTTTTTTGATACCAGCGGCGGACCATAAAGCACCACCCCTGGTGCAACCAGTGTAATTGATTGCGAAAAAATTCTTGCCGCCTGTAGTCTTGATTGAGATGTAAAGAGTTTAAAATCAAATGAATACCCATCCGAAATACAGTCCCATTCTCCATTTGACTCCGAAACAGGTTTGCTATACGGTTTTCCATTCGACTTTTGCAAGAAGTAGTCTGAATGATTTACAAAATCTCGCAGATAATCTTCATACGAGTATGGCTCCATCGTTCCATCAATAAAATTGTCAATGACCATACATGGTCGAAGAATTTCTGCCCTCATTTCAGTATACTTCAATCAGTTCAACTCCTTAAAGCTTAATAGTTTATCCCTATAAAACTCATACTGCTTTTGTCTTGCTTCAATCTCCGCAGGCAGGCCGCTGGTCAAATCATTGCAGATTGTATCAAAACGGTCAAGAATTTCCACAATATATTTTTGCCGCTCCTGACTCGGAAGCGGAATTTCAATTCGGTTCAAATTCTTCTGGTTCAATTTAGGCTGTGCTCCACCTGAAATATAAGAAGATAAGTCGATCGAATTTAAATAAAATTCAATAAATCTTCTAGTTTCATAACAATCAAACTTCAGAACATGCGCATGATTATTGACCCAGTTCTTTCCAGAAATTGAAAACGCAATTGGCGTACTCCTTGCCAGAAGATTTGCCCCGTCCTCCGACACAAGCAGGTAATCACCGTCAAAAATATAATCCTTTACATAGTCCACGATACCAGAAGCCCCATAATACGGGTATTCTCCCGCTTCACGTTTTCCGCTTGTGACAGGCTTACGCATACTGTCGCAGTTTTCGGCAATATCTTCAAGCGTAACAACCACATAGCCAAACACATACTGCAAGAGCTTAATCAGTGCTCTGCTCTGCTCTGCTCTGCTCTGCTCTGCTCTGCTCTGCTCTAAATTGTGTTGCCGATTTCTGCAAATGTCAAGAGTTTATCGCGGTAATACTCGTACTGCTTCTGCCGGGCTTCAATTTCAGCAGGCAGACCAATATTTAGGTCGGAGCAAATCTTCTCAAAGTTGTCCAGCACATTTACAATGCGGTTCTGGACATCGAGAGGTAGAACAGGCACAGGAAAAGCATTCAGCATAGGTCTACGAATAGATGCAACAGAGCCTTGAAACATCGTTTTCTGAATGTATGGCAAAAATTTTGCTTTCATGTAATGGAAATAATATTTAGGCACAACTTCCGATGTGTTGATGTGAATACGGTATGCCCGTTGGTGTAGGGCATACTTTCCTTCGATATAATGATATACCTTTCCTACACCTACACCATCACCCGCCGTTATAATTGCCGCTTCGTCATACTCAAAATCGTTTTTTCGCAACGGTTCCTGAGAACGAACAAAAAACGGATATTTGCCATCTTCCACCGCCTCGTTCGTATTGCTATTACCTGTACTAATGTCCGCGATTTCGCAGAGCATCCTCCATCGAAAATCAATTGTCCCCCCCCTGAGGACATCAAATGTTAAAAGTTTATCCCGATAAAATTCATACTGCTTTTGCCGGGCTACAAGTTCTTTTTCAAGACTTGCTTTGATTTTAGCTGTAACCTCTGTATAATTGTCTAGAACCCCAACAATTTCACGCTGAATCTCCATGGGCAACCGTGGAAATTGAAATTTAGAAAATTTCTTCATATCG
Source organism: Faecalibacterium sp. OF03-6AC (assembly GCF_003478175.1). NCBI lineage: Bacteria > Bacillati > Bacillota > Clostridia > Eubacteriales > Oscillospiraceae > Faecalibacterium > Faecalibacterium sp. OF03-6AC. Next base: position 95,543 of record NZ_QUEN01000005.1, read on the forward strand.
ACCGATGCAAAATTCCCCTGATTCAAGCATTCTTTGCAGTATTCGTCCAGCTTAAAGCAATAGTAATACAAAAATTTTGGATCATACTCATTTCGATATTGATTTTTTATCATCAAATATGTAAATCTCTGGTTTGCAATAGACGGCACTGTGATCAATGCATGCTCACCAATTGTTGCTGACGTAGCAACAATAATAGAGTTTGCCGGGAAAGGGTCACCCTTTATCGCATTTATAGAAACGTACTGCATAGCATGGTCGAGAATACCGCCATTCTCCCGAATGTCTTCCATACGAAACCATGGTACTGTTCCATTTTCCCAAAAGTTCTTTTCTTTTTTTGATGGCGTATACCCATTACGTGTATTGAATATCTCCGACAATGGCTTGTACTCTACACCATCCGGGCAAAGTTTTTGAATCAAATCGTCCAGCTTACTCATTTGTTTTATTCTCCATCCAGTTCATCATTCCATCCAAGTTCACGAATCTTTTGCAATATTTCTTCGCTATTTTTTATTAGTGTCTCGTTATTTTTTACATTATCCAATATTCCAATAACTAATCTCTTCAAGGCACTATACTTTTTCAAGCTTGTTTCTTCGTCTGAATTTCCATGAACGACTTCACTCAGTTCGCTAAACAGCCTATATCCCTTTTCTGAGAATTCTTTTGGAATGATATGACACTTTTTATCAACTTCCTCCAGCGACTGTTTGAATGGGCGCCTTTTTCCTTTTTGCCCTATCAAGTTTATATTTTCATTTTGCGCCACTTGATATGTAATGCCTTCCATGATTTCTCTTAAGTAGACAATTGCTCCTGCTCCAAGCCCATCACTAAAGGCCCTATCCGCCTTATCCAAATACTCCGTATATTTTCCGTATGCACCATGTGAAATTGAAACATTCTCTGGAAGTTTTTCTGTCCTTTTCAAGATTCTTACCCAAACCGTAGTATCTGTAACTTCATTTCTACTTTCCACCAAATACCAAATAGGAACAGTTGTTGCACATCGGGGGCATTTCAACACACAATCGATACTTACCAAATAATTTGTGACACCGATACATGCTATTTTAGCTCTATCTCCCATTGAAAAGGTTAAATCGCTTCCACAGTTTTTACAGTAAAAGGCCCTGCAAACAACGCCTACGTCTAATCTTTGCTGTCCACCACACGGGAGTTTCTTTTTCAGAAATCCATCGACTTGTTGGAATTCCAAGCTAGGTTCCTTTGATAATACATCTGACAGGCGCATTTTTTATTCCTCTATGTCAAGTTTCACTATTTTCCACCAAATATCTGTCAAAATCGCTCTGGTACAGCCGATCCTGTACCACACGATACTTTTCAAACTCCGTTTCGGCGTGCATTTTTGCCAGCTGCGCCGAGATTTTGCCTGCATCCTTCAGCACTTCCAGATCATCCGCCTGCAAATAGATGTCCAGCCGCTTGGCCCAGTCCTCCATGGTCATAGGGATATGACGGCGGGCACGGTTCTCGGCAAGGTCGAGGTATGCCGAAACGATCAGTTCCATGGATTTCATTTCATCTTCGGTCAGGTAGTTTTTCGCCACGGAAACATCGCTCTTTTTGATTTTGCCGTTGGGAGCATCCTTCCATGTGTGAAGCCCCATGTGCGGCTTTTCGGCATCCGCCCGCTCATAGATCAGCTCTGCCGCCGTATGGCGATGCACGGCATAGTGCATCTTGTTCTGCACCTTTGCAAAGAACTCTTTTGTGGTCAGCGCGTTGCGGTCATAATCCAGCGAAGTAGCGTAAATGTCGGTGAGTTTCTGGTAGAAGTTGCGCTCCGAAATGCGAATCTCCCGGATGCGCTCCAACTGCTCTTCAAAGTATTTCTTGGTCAGGACTGTGCCGCCGTTTTTCAGGCGTTCCTCGTCCATTGCCCATCCCTTGATGGTGTACTGCTCCACGATCTGATTTGCCCAGACACGGAACCGCACCGCCCGCTGGTTGTTCACCTTGAAGCCGACCGCAATAATCATTTGCAGATTATAGTGGTTCACGCTGCGAGTAACCTGTCGGCCACCCTCATTTTGAACTATTCGGAATTTCCGAATAGTTGCCGCTTCGTCCTGCTCATGGTCAGCATAAATCTTTTTGATATGCTCATTGATGGTCGGAAGCCCCACATCGTAAAGGGTCGCCATCATCTTTTGCGTCAGCCAGATGTTTTCATCCTCGTAGCGCATCTCAATGCTGTCCTTATCCTCGCCCGTAGAGGCAACAAAGGTCAGGTATTCCGCCGCAGAAGAACGTACCAATGCAGAATCTTTCTTTTCGCTTTCCATCTCAGCCCTCGATTTCTGCCACGATCTGGTCAATGGCGGCCCGCAGTTCGTTTTCTCGTGCTACGATTTGCGCAATTTCAGCGTTCAGCTTCACAATGTCAATCTTCTCGCGGGTATCCTTGGCTTCCACATAAGTGGAAACCGACAGGTTATAGTCATTTTCCTGCACCTCGGAATACTCCGCCAGATGGGAGAAGTGTGCTTCTTCTGCCCGCTGTGCAAAGGTGTCCACTATTTTGTTAATGTTTTCCGGGGTGAGTTTGTTGTTGTTCGTCACCTTGACGCACTCGGAAGAAGCATCAATGAACAGCACCTTATTGTCCGTTTTGCCCTTTTTCAACACCATGATGCAGGTGGCAATACTAGTCCCAAAGAACAGGTTGCTCGGCAACTGGATGATGCAGTCAATGAAGTTGTTGTCCACCAGATATTTGCGGATCTTCTGTTCTGCACCGCCACGGTACATAATGCCGGGGAAACAGACGATTGCTGCCGTGCCGTTGGAAGCCAGCCATGCCAGCGAGTGCATAATAAAGGCCAAGTCTGCCTTGCTCTTCGGAGCCAGCACACCAGCCGGAGCAAAACGCGGGTCATTGATGAGCAGCGGATTCTCGTCACCGGCCCACTTGATGGAGTACGGCGGATTCGATACGATCAGCTCAAAAGGTTCATCATCCCAGTGCTGCGGATTTGTCAGCGTGTCCTCACAGGCAATGTCGAATTTGTCAAATTCGATGTCGTGCAGGAACATATTGATACGGCATAGGTTATACGTTGTGATGTTGATTTCTTGTCCAAAGAAGCCATTGCGCACAGCATCCCGTCCCAGCACCTTTTCTGCCTTCAGTAGCAGCGAACCGGAACCGCAGGCAGGATCATAGACCTTGTTGATTTCCTTCTTGCCTACCGTACCCAGCCGGGTCAGCAGCTCCGAAACATCGGCAGGCGTAAAGAACTCGCCGCCGGACTTGCCTGCATTGCTGGCGTACATGGTCATCAGGTATTCGTAGGCATCGCCAAAGGCATCAATGTCATGCTCTTTCACATCGCCAAGGTTCATATCTGCCACGCCGTTCAGCAGTTTCACAAGCTTCTCATTGCGCTTGGCAACGGTCGCCCCCAACTTGTTGCTGTTCACATCGTAATCATCGAACAACCCTGCAAACTGCCCCTCGGAGGAGCTGCCCTTTGCGGATTCCTCAATGTGCCGGAAGACTGTTTCCAGCGTTTCGTTGAGGTTTTCGTCGCTGGCCGCTTTTGCCCGTACATTGCAGAACAACTCACTGGGCAGGATGAAGAACCCTTTTTCCTGTACCAGCCCTTCCCGTGCCTGCTCTGCCTCTGCATCAGGCATATCCTCATAGCGGAAGTCCGGGTTGCCTGCATCAATTTCGCCCTGATTGATATAGCTGGCAATGTTCTCCGAAATATAACGGTAGAACATCGTACCGAGAACGTAGCTCTTGAAATCCCATCCGTCCACTGCGCCGCGCAGATCATCCGCAATCGCCCAGATTGCACGGTGCAGTTCTTCGCGTTCCTGCTCTTTTTTGGTGTCTACCATTTTTATTTCCTCCATCAAATGCGGATTCCCGCATTGTTTTCTTTCATTTTAACATAGTAAATGTACCACTATTGGTACATCATTGTGCTTTTTTCTAAAAAGGATATACTTTTCCTTTATACTATCCTAGTAAAGCGTACCACAGCTTTTCCGTGATTGCAAGCCGATAAAAATTTCTATTGCATTTTTCAGCGAGATAGTGTACACTTTTTTCAATCTTGTCCACTGTCTGTATCTCGGACGGAGTTTCGTATCGTCAAACACCTGTGAACTGAGAGGAAAGCCAATGAAAGCGAAAAAGACCAAACTGCCCGAAAATCTGTATCATTACACCAGCCTCATCAAGTATCGGATGATTTTGGCCACCGGGAAATTAGTGCTGACTCCGTCCAACCTAAAGTACGATCGTGCAACCTTCCATCAGGAGCCACTGTACTTCAATGGGCATAAAATTGGCATCAAGGCCGTTGACAAATATGAAAACTATCATCCTGTCGTCTGGCTGACCGCCAATGACCATGCTGGCGCAAAAAACACCGGTCTGTCCAACGACAAAATCATGTGTCGCATTACCATCAAGACCAATGGTAAAATCTGGCGGTATCTTCCTTGGCGCACTTTCTGCGACAAGTACAACGCTGACCGCAGCGTTGCCTCAACCCTCAAACAAACCGCTAATGACTACCTGAACTGGTATGTCTGTGAATCTGAGATTCCAGTCGCGGACTTTGCAAAGGTCGAGTTTCTGGCTGAAGATGGCATCTACAAAGACGAGAAAGACATTCCCGGCTTTGCTCTGACGGATATTGCCCCGGAGCTTTTTGAGTAAAATATCACTTATATGTACAGACCCCCGCCAACATCCGCTGGCGGGGGTCTGCTATGCTTACAGCTCTATGCTGTTCTGCCTGTTCTTCTTCTGGCTCCTATCTGTGGTCTGCTCCTGCTCCCTCATAAACCCAATGACCTGCTGCATCTTTTCGGCACCGAAATAGTTCCATACTCGCCTGAAATCACGTTTCATCGCATAGAGCTGCGAATTCTCAGCTTTTACCTGTTCCAGCTGCTGGCTCAAATGGCGGGTAGCTTTCTTCTCGTCCTGATAGAAATACTGGTACTTATCCCTCTCGTTCTTAACCTCCCAGTACTTCCGATGGAGGGCAAAGAGTACCTTCACCAACTTCTGGATCAGCGGCATGGCCTTCTTCTCCCGATAGCTCTTGGCGGTCTCAAACGTGGCTGCTTCTGGCACCCATTCTTCTGGCCGCTGGGAGTACTGCGCTGACAGGTTTTCCAAACCTTCCATGATGGGAGCCAGCTTGTTCAGCTTCTGGCTCTGCTTCTGGTAGGTCAGCTCTGCTTTCTGTACCCGCTGTTCAGCGGCTTCTACAGCTGTCTGCGCTGTTTCCAGTTGCTCCTGCATCTCGGTCAGGTCGGTCTGGCACTCCTGCTTGGCAACTTCCAGAGCCGCTACCTCTTTACTACGCTCCTGCTTTTTGAAGTCCAGCACAGACAGGTGCTCTTCGTGGGTGCCTTTCTGTTCCCACTCGATGCCGTGCCGCTCCATCACGGCAGCAAGCTGCTCTTTCTCGGCGTTGATCCACTGGTTCAGCTCAGATTCCCGCTTGGAGCCGCCTGCAAAGCCCAAGGCCTTCAGAGCCTGCTTCAGGGAAACCTTGGTGTCCAGTCCTTTGCCCTTCCAGCCGGACACATACGGCACGAAGTCGATGTGCAGATGGGGCGTAGCTTCGTCCATGTGGAGGAAAGCCCCGAACACCCGCAGTGTCGGGTTCCGCTCTTGGAAGCCCTGCATATACTCGTCCAGCAGTTCCTTTGCCAGTGCGCCATTCTCGGTCAGGACACCCATATCATCTTTGTTGCCGATCTGGACGATCAGCTCATGGAAAGGCTTTTCCTGCTTGCCTGTCCGCAGGTGCTCATAGTAGTCGGTGATACAGCGGTCCTTGCGCTTCTGCTTGGCATTGTAACGCTTCACTGCCTCGTCAAACAGTTCGTGGTACACCTTCTGAATCGGCTGATCACGGTACACGACATTCAGACTGCTGCGCTTCGGGTCTACGTTTTCAGCGGTGAAACTTCTCCGGTTATGGTTGAGGGAGCCGGGACCCCGCATTGCGGAAATGGTTCTTTTCAATCGCACGTCCTTTCTCTGTGGAAGTAACTGGTGCCGGACACGGCAAAGGCTTTGTTACTTTCGTCGAAAGTAACGCAAAAGCACTTTTGACAGACGTTCCGTCCATCAAAAGATGCCTTTGCGCCCTGCCGGGGGCTTCCGTCTGCGGACGGGGTTTCGCTGCACCTCGCCGCTGCCCGGTCCAACACCACCTTCCTGCGTGATTGCATTCACAGGAGCGTGACACGCTCCTGTCCTCTGCCAATAGAGGAACTCACCAGCGGAAGCTTTCTGGCACGCCTCGTCTGTCCAGATACTCCTGCCGAGCCTGCTCCCGCTGTTCCTCGGTGGGTGCTGTCTTGTACTGGGCATACAGCTCATGCCGCAGCATCGCATCCAATTTTTGCTCCAGACCCTGCTCAATAACCTCTTCGTACTCATTTTCGCCGCTCAAATGATAATGCAGCAAGGCGACGAAAAGTTCCTGCGAAATTTGCACGTTTTTCATCATTATCACCATCCCGTGTCGGTTGTGTCGATTGTGACGGTATTTTACATAGTAGCAAAAATACCGTCACAACCGTCACGAATCGTCACGCCCCAGAATTTTCCAGCGTTAATTTGACCACCCTGCCCTCATGGGTGCGCTTGCTTTCGTACCGAATCCCATAGTCGTTGTAGAGCCTGTCGGCACTCACGTTCAGCTTCCGGGTCAGGATGTTTGCCTGTATGCTCACACCAGACAGACGTTCCAGCAGCTCCGTGGGCGTACCACTCCACTCCGGCTGTTCCGGGGTGAGCACCTTTGCCACCGCTTCCAGAAGCGGGTCGGGCGGTAGCTTCCAGAGTTCCGTTTCGGCTCCTTGGAACTCCCACACGCAGCGTTCCCGGTTGAACTCCAACGTCAGCTCCTGATCCGGCTGATCACGCCCCACGATGTCCAGCAGAGCGGTATTGTCGGTGCGCCGCTTCTTCTGCATGATGAATGCGCCATCCGCTGCACCCAGCAGGCCATTGGTGCCAGAGATCATATCGAAGCTATCCTCGGCTTCCATCTTCCGGGTGTGATGAACCACCAGCAGGCAGATGCCGTACCTGTCGCTGAAAGTTTTCAGTTTGGTCACGATCTCGTAGTCGCTGGCGTAGCTGTATCGGTCACCGCCGATCTCCCGCACCTTCTGCAGGGTGTCGATGATGATGAGCCGTACATCCGGGTGCTCCCGGATGAAGCCTTCCAACTGCTGGTCAAGTCCCTCGCTCACGGACTTAGCTTGCGTTGCGAAGTAGAGATTGCTGGTCTCCTCTACCCCGAACATCCGGGAGAGCCGCCGCTGCAGCCGGGCGTAATCGTCTTCCAATGCAAGGTAGAGGACGGTGCCCTGATGCACCTCGTACTCCCACAGCGGAAGCCCCATCGCCACATGGTAGGCAAGCTGCCCCATGAAGAAGGACTTACCCACCTTGGGCGCACCTACAAAGAGGTAGGTGCCGCTGTACAGCAAGTCGTTCACGATGGGTTTCCGAGGTTGATACACCGTATCGTACAGCTCGGTCATTGATATCGTGTTCAGCCCGAAATTGTTTGACTTTTTCGCGGCTTGCAGATTGATTTGCTTGTCCGAATTTGTTATAATATTGGTGGTAATTTTATCAGACGACTGTACCGCATCTGCGCCAACAGATGCACCCAGTACGGTCGTTTTTCTATTGTCCGTCATTCGCATTCCTCCTTAAGTCCGTTCAACGTCAGGGCTACCATTTGCAGGGTCTCCAGCAAGTCCGGCGGAACCTCTTCATCCACGGCCAGCCGCTGCAATTCCTGATAGATCAGCCTCATCTGGTCTCGCAGGGCTTTGTAGACCCTTGGGTTGCCTACCACGGTGATCTCCCGGTCAGTCAAGCGGCGGATGATATACTCCTGTTTGGTCAGCCCGGAGAGCTTTACTTTGGCTTCCAGAACCTCGTCCTCTTCCGGGGACATTCGGAAGGCTACCACCTTGTTCCGCCAGCGGCCTTGCTGGTCGAGCACTCGTTCCATTTTCATCCCTCCTTTCGCTCCATGTTCAGCTTCTGCGCCATCTCCTGCTGCTTTGAGGGGAAGAGATGGGCGTACTTATAGGTGATGTCCACGCTCTCATGCCCCACCCGGTCTGCGATTGCCAGCGCCGAGAAGCCCATCTCGATCAGCAGCGATACATGGGAGTGCCGCAGGTCATGGATTCGGATGCGCCTCACCCCGGCTTCCTTGGCTCCCCTGTCCATCTCGTGGTGCAGGTAGCTCTTGGTCACCTCAAAGATCCGCTGGTCTGGCTGGACTTTGTAGAGGGATTTCAGGTAATCCCTGATCTCGTCCGTCAGAAACTGTGGCATCTGGATGACCCGGACGCTCTTGGGCGTTTTCGGGTCAGTGATCACATCCCGGCCTTTCAGCCTTTGATAGGATTTGGTGATGGAGAGCAGCCCCTTGTCCAAGTCGAAGTCTGCCGGAGTCAGAGCCAGCAGCTCGCCCTCCCGGATGCCACACCAGTAGAGGACCTCAAAAGCGTAATAGGATTGCGGCTTGTCCATCATGACTTCTGCGAATTTGAGGTACTCTTCCTTTGTCCAGAAAAGCATTTCCTTGTGCTTTTCTGACCCCATGCACCCGGCTGTGGCTGCTGCGTTTGATTTTAGCCCATAGAACCGGACTGCATGGTTCAGAATGGCACTGAGTTGTCCATGCAGCGTCTTGAGGTAGGTCGGCGAATAGGCCTTGCCGTTCTTGTCCCGATAGTTCAGCATCTCATTCTGCCATGCGATCACATCCCGTGGCTTTATCTCACTAATCCGTTTTTCCTTGAAATAAGGTAAGATTTTCGTTCGGATGATATGCTCCTTGGTAGACCATGTGTTTTCCCGGAGCCGCTTTTTCTTATCCGTGATATAAATCTCCACGAAGGCTTCAAAGGTCATGGTCAGGTCTGCCGCCTGCTGAAGAAGGAACTCCCGCTCCCACGCCAGAGCGTCCTTCTTGGTGGCAAACCCCCGTTTCAGCTTCTTCTGCTTCACACCTTGCCAGTTCTCGAAGTAGAAGGAAGCGTACCATGTGCCCTGTTTGCTGTCCTTGTAGGCTGGCATCCTATCACTCCTTTCCTGCCCCGTAGATTTTCTCCTGATAGTACCTCCTGCTCACCCGGCCTCCTACAGTCGTGTAGCCCTTGGCCTTCAGTTCCTCGTTCCACTGAGCGATCATCTTGTAAGCCAGACCCTGCGAGATGTCCAGTTCCTTTGCCAGCTCGTCTGCTTTGATAAAAATGCTGTTTGCCATTTTTTGTCCTTTCCTTGTCGGTTTTGTTTCGGTGCCGCTTCATCCTCGCTGACTTCCGGCAGGCATATCCCCTTTGCGGTGCTGTGTCGTCCCCTTACGGAGCGCTCGCTTCCTTTCGGAAGGTCTTGGCGGTTTGGGTCAGTTTGGCGGTCATTCAATTTTACTAAGCATTTTTGCTTATCTTTTTGTGCTCTCATTATACTAAGCACATTCCGTTAAGTCAAGAGGCTTTCGGGTAAAATCTTAAACTTTTTTGTTTATTTTCTATTGCACCTCCTGTTTTTCTGTGCTATACTGGGTTCAACAAATATGTTTAAGTCAGGAGGCAATCGCATGGCAGTCGGTGACCGCATCAAACGTGCCCGCAACCTCCGAGGTATGACCCAGAAAGAACTGGGCATTGCCATCGGGTTTGAGGAGAAAAGTGCAGACATCCGCATCGCACAATACGAAAGCAACACCCGTACGCCCAAGGAAGAGTTGCTCCGCAAGATTGCGGAGGTACTGGACGTGAACTACCGTTCCCTCTATGAGCCGACCTTGTACGCCGCAGAAGATGTGATGTATACCCTGTTCGAGCTGGACGAGCACTATCCCGGCACCCGGCTCTACGAGGTCACAGACACCACCGCCCCAGATTTCCCGGAAAAGCACATGGCAGTCAGCTTCCGGTATCGCCTGCTGGATGAGTTCTTAAAGGAGTGGCAGCTCCGTAAGAAGCAGCTCCGGGAGGGCGAGATCACCAAGGAAGAGTATCTGGAATGGAAGCTCAACTGGCCTCAGACTGCCGACGGCTGCGGCCGGTACGAGCCGAAGAAAAAGTGGCGTAAAGAATAAAAGACACAAAAATGCCCTCTGAAAAACTTACCGTTTCTCAGAGGGCATTCTCATGTCTCTCTTTATGAATAATCGCCCGATAGTATCAAAGCAGTATCACAGAGTCTTTTGGCTCTCAAAATATTGCATTGCATCAATACTTTTCAGGGTTTGCAGATTACTCGAGCTCAATGGTTGCCGGCGGCTTACCGGTGCAATCATAGAACACGCGGTTCACATGCTTGACCTCATTGACGATGCGGCTGGTGACAGTGCCCAGAACATCCCAAGGCATATTATAGCTCTCTGCAGTCATGAAGTCGGTGGTGGTCACAGCACGCAGGGCCACAGCGTAATCATAGGTGCGCTCGTCGCCCATGACGCCCACACTGTGCATGTTGGTCAAGGCTGCATAGTACTGGCTGATCTCCTTATCCAGACCCGCCTTTGCGATCTCCTCACGCCAGATCGCGTCGGCATCCTGCACGATTGCCACCTTCTCAGGGGTCACTTCGCCGATGATGCGGATGCCAAGACCCGGGCCCGGGAACGGCTGACGGCTGACCAGATATTCGGGCAGACCCAGCTCACGGCCAGCCTGACGCACTTCGTCCTTAAACAGGTTGCGCAGCGGCTCCACCAACTCCTTGAAGTCCACGGTGTCGGGCAGACCGCCGACGTTGTGGTGGCTCTTGATAACAGTGGACTCACCGCCCAGACCGCTCTCAACAACATCCGGGTAAATGGTACCCTGTGCCAGAAAATCCACCTTGCCGATCTTCTTTGCCTGCTCTTCAAATACGCGGATGAACTCTTCACCAATGATCTTACGCTTGCGTTCCGGCTCAGTGACGCCAGCCAGCTTTGCAAAGTAGCGGTCGCGGGCATCCACACAGATAAAGTTGATATCAAAGCCATTGGCATTGCCCGGACCAAAGACTGCACAGACCTCTTCCTTCTCGTTCTTACGCAGCAGACCGTGATCCACGAACACGCAGGTCAGCTGCTTGCCGATGGCCTTAGCCAGCATAGCTGCCAGAACGGAGGAATCCACGCCGCCGGACAAGGCGCACAGCACCTTGCCATCGCCGATGCGCTCACGCAGGGCCTTGACATTGTTCTCCACAAAGGAGTCCATCTTCCAGTCGCCGGTGCAGCCGCAGACGTTGTACACGAAGTTGCGCAGCATCTTCTTGCCTTCCGCAGTGTGCAGCACTTCCGGATGGAACTGGACCGCGTACAGGCCCTTCTCGGCGTTCTCTGCCGCAGCTACCGGGCAGTTGACCGTGTGAGCAGTGATCTTAAAGCCGGGCGCTGCCTGCTCAATATAGTCGTTGTGGCTCATCCAGCAAATGGTAGAGGGCTGCACATCGGTGAACATCTTGCTGTTCGTGTCCACGAACACCTCAGTCTTGCCGTACTCGCGCTCCGGTGCGCGGCAGACATGGCCGCCCAGAAGATGCATCATCAGCTGGCTGCCATAGCAGATGCCCAGCACAGGCACACCCCAGGTAAAGATCTCCGGGTCGATCGTGGGAGAATCCTCCAGATAAACACTGTTGGGGCCACCGGTAAAGATGATACCCTTGGGGTTCTTTGCCTTGATAACCGACAGATCGGTTTTATAGGAATAGATTTCACAGTAGACATTGTTCTCGCGGACGCGGCGCGCGATCAGCTGATTGTACTGGCCGCCAAAGTCCAGCACGATGACAGTTTCATGCTGCATGAAGTTCTCTCCTCCCTTATCCATTCAATGTGTTTCTACAGATAGAATCAGTATATCACATCTGCCAAATAAAAGCGACATCATTTGTGAATTTTCCCGTTTTTATTTTTCACGTATGGGATGCCGCAGAACTGTTTTCAGTGTTCCCGGTGCAGCGCGGCGAGGATCACTCAGATAGATCTCGTGGTGGAAGCGTGTCTCTGAAAAATCAAGCCTATACCCCTGCTCTACGGCAAAGGCATCCATCTGCGCCAGCGTTTTCGGTTCTTCATCATAAGGGCCGATATGCAGGCACTGAACGCAAAGTCCCTCGTCATAGGTCAGGAATTCCGCCTTGGAAAAATCCTTTTTCTTTTTTGCCGTTGCTTCCTGTACGGCCCAATCAAACGCTTCCGACGTCACGAATTCCGGCAGGCGGATCATAGATGTCCACTCAAATAATTCTTTATGCGCATAGTCAACGCCATCCACGCCCTTCTGATGCCACAAGCCCTCCAACGGTGGAACCACATATTCAAAATAGCCGTCCATCTTGTGGCTGCCCTTATAGCTCATTTTGATGGTAAAAGCAATGCCGTACAGCACTCCCATAGCCTCCTGATAGGCTCCACCCGGAGCATTCGGGTCGCCCTTGCCGTGCACTGCCACAAAATTCATACGAGGTATCGTAATCAGATGCGGTTTTTTCGGCGGGAGATAAAATTCCCTGTACTCTTTCTTATAATCAAACGGCATTGCCCTTCACCTCTTCCAGAAGTTCACGCTGTTTCTTTTTGCTGAATCCTCTCAGCACCAGCCGATAGGACTTTTCCAGTATTTCCTTTTTTAGTATACCAGAACAACCTTGTTTTGTAAACAAAGAGTTGTGACATGCCGAAAAAAATCCCCTGCCCTTACAGACAGAGGATCTAAAACAAAAAGAGACCTTCCCACTCTCCGGAATGGGAAGGTCTCTCGTAAGTTTAACCTTTAGCCTTAGGAAAGGCGCGAAGGGTCAAAATCACTCAATGATCTTGCCAACAACGCCAGAACCAACGGTACGGCCACCCTCACGGATAGCGAAACGCAGGCCCTCTTCCATAGCAACAGGGGTCAGCAGCTCAACGTGCATCATGACGTTATCGCCGGGCATGCACATCTCAGTGCCTTCGGGCAGAGTGATGATACCGGTCACGTCGGTGGTGCGGAAGTAGAACTGAGGACGATAGTTGGAGAAGAACGGGGTGTGACGGCCGCCTTCGTCCTTGGTCAGAACGTACACCTGAGACTCGAAGGTCTTGTGGGGGTGCACGGAACCGGGCTTAGCCAGAACCTGACCACGCTCGATCTGGGTACGATCAACACCACGCAGCAGAGCGCCGATGTTATCGCCAGCCTCAGCGAAGTCCAGAGACTTACGGAACATCTCCAGACCGGTGATGGTGGTGCTCAGACGATCGGGCTTGATGCCGACGATCTCCATAGCATCGCCAACCTTAGCAACACCACGCTCAACACGACCGGTTGCAACGGTACCACGGCCAGAAATGGTCATGACATCCTCGATGGGCATCAGGAAGGGCTTGTCTTCCTCACGATCGGGGTTGGGGATATAGCTGTCAACAGCGTCCATCAGCTCCTTGATGCAAGCATACTCGGGAGCATTGGGATCAGTGGAGGTAGACTCCAGAGCCTTCAGAGCGGAACCACGAATGATCGGGGTATCGTCGCCCGGGAAGTCGTACTCGCTCAGCAGCTCACGGATCTCCATCTCGACCAGATCCAGCAGCTCTTCGTCGTCGACCATATCGCACTTGTTCATGAACACGACGATATAGGGCACGCCGACCTGACGAGCCAGCAGGATGTGCTCACGGGTCTGGGGCATGGGACCATCGGTAGCAGCAACGACCAGAATAGCGCCGTCCATCTGAGCAGCACCAGTGATCATGTTCTTAACGTAGTCAGCATGGCCCGGGCAGTCAACGTGAGCGTAGTGACGAGCGTCGGTCTGATACTCAACGTGAGCGGAGTTGATCGTGATACCACGAGCACGCTCCTCAGGAGCCTTATCGATGTTGGCATAATCCATGAAGTCTGCGTCGCCCTTCAGAGCCAGGAACTTGGTGATAGCGGCGGTCAGAGTGGTCTTGCCGTGGTCAACGTGACCGATGGTGCCGATGTTCACATGCGGCTTAGAACGGTCGAACTTTGCCTTTTCAGCCATTGGAATATCCTCCCTTAATTTAGGTTTTGATATTTGGTTACAACAACCCTGCAAGATGCAGACATTGCATTGCAAGGCTATTCTACTAAATTTGCCCTGTAAAATCAAGTGCTTTTACAGGAAATTTTGCCGAGGTTACACTACCCCGGCAAAATTCACTTTAAATTTAAGGCGATCAAGCCTTGGTGCGGCCAGCAATGATCTGGTCAGCAATGTTCTTAGGCACCGGCTCGTAGTGAGACGGCTCCATGACATACTGGCCACGGCCCTGAGTCTTGGAACGCAGGTCGGTAGCGTAGCCGAACATCTGAGCCAGAGGCACAAATGCATTGACACGCTGAGTACCAGCCATAGCTTCCATGCCCTGGATCTGACCACGGCGTGCATTCAGGTCGCCGATAACATCGCCCAGATACTCATCGGGAACGATAACTGCAACCTTCATGATAGGCTCAGTGATGATAGGATCAGCCTTGCGCATAGCATCCTTGAACGCCATAGAACCAGCAATGGAGAAGGCCATTTCAGAGGAGTCGACCTCATGATAAGAACCATCCCACAGGGTAACCTTGACATCAACGACAGGATAGCCAGCCAGAACACCGGACTTCATAGCACCCTGGATACCGTTGTCGATAGCCGGGATGTATTCCTTCGGGATGGCACCGCCAACGATGGCGTTGACGAACTCGTAACCCTTGCCGGGCTCGTTGGGCTCGATCTTGATCTTAACATGACCGTACTGGCCCTTACCACCGGACTGACGTGCGTACTTGGTCTCCTGGTTGGCCTCTTTGCGGATGGTCTCACGGTAAGCAACCTGAGGTGCACCCACGTTTGCTTCAACCTTGAACTCACGCAGCAGACGGTCAACGATGATCTCCAGGTGCAGCTCGCCCATACCGGCGATGATGGTCTGACCGGTCTCTTCGTCAGTGTAGGTCTTGAAGGTCGGATCCTCTTCGGCCAGCTTTGCCAGCGCGATGCCCATCTTCTCGTTGCCGGCCTTGGTCTTGGGCTCGATGGCAACGCGGATAACAGGCTCGGGGAACTTCATGGACTCCAGAATGATGGGATGATTCTCATCACACAGAGTGTCACCGGTAGTGGTGTTCTTCAGACCGACAACAGCAGCGATATCACCTGCGTAGCAGCAGTCGATATCCTTGCGGTGGTTAGAATGCATCTGCAGGATGCGGCCCATACGCTCCTTGTTGTCCTTCACGGAGTTGTAGACAGTGGTACCTGCCTCAACCTTACCGGAGTAAACACGGAAGTATGCCAGCTTACCAACGAACGGGTCGGTAGCGATCTTGAAGGCCAGAGCTGCGAAGGGAGCGTCGTCGGAAGACGGACGGGTCTCCTCTTCCTCAGTCTCGGGATTCACGCCCTTGATGTCAGGGACATCGGTAGGTGCGGGCATATAGTCAACGATAGCGTCCAGCAGCTTCTGGACACCACGGTTCTTGTAGGAAGAACCGCAGACAACGGGAACCAGCGTGTTAGCGATGGTCTCCTTGCGGATCGCAGCCTTCAGCTCGGCACGGGTGATCTCCTCGCCCTCGAGGTACTTTTCCATGAGCTCTTCGTCGTTCTCAGCAACAGCCTCGATCAGGATGTTGTGATACTCCTCAGCCTGCTCACGCATATCCTCGGGGATCTCCTCGGTGCGCATGTCGTTGCCCATGTCGTCGTAGTAGACCTCAGCGTTCATATCGACCAGGTCAACGATACCGCGGAAGGTATCTTCCTGACCGATAGGCAGCTGGATAGCCACGCCGTTGGCATGCAGACGATCGTGCAGCATCTTGATGCAGCGGAAGAAGTCAGCACCCATGGTGTCCATCTTGTTGACGTACACCATACGGGGAACCTTGTACTCGTCAGCCTGACGCCAAACGGTCTCAGACTGCGGCTCAACACCGCCCTTTGCAGCCAGAACGGTCACAGAACCGTCCAGCACGCGCAGAGAACGCTGGACCTCAACAGTGAAGTCCACGTGGCCCGGGGTGTCGATGATGTTGATGCGGTGACGGTTCTTCTTGAATGCAACCGGATCCTTCTGGGTCTCAGAGTGACTCCAGTAGCAGGTGGTAGCAGCGGAAGTGATGGTGATACCACGCTCCTGCTCCTGAACCATCCAGTCCATGGTAGCGCCGCCATCATGAACTTCGCCGATCTTGTGGTTGATACCGGTGTAGTACAGAATACGCTCGGTAGTAGTAGTCTTACCAGCATCAATGTGGGCCATAATGCCGATATTTCTCGTCATCTGAAGAGAAACTTCTCTGGGTGTAGCCATGAAATTAACCTCCTACAGAACAGATCAATAACGGAAATGAGCGAAAGCCTTGTTGGCCTCTGCCATCTTGTGAGTATCCTCACGCTTCTTCACGGCGTTACCAGTGTTGTTGGCAGCATCCATGATTTCAGCAGCCAGACGCTGAGCCATGGTCTTCTCACCACGGCTGCGGCTGTAGGCAGTCAGCCAGCGCAGACCCAGAGTCTCGCGGCGAGCCGGGCTGACTTCCAGAGGAACCTGGTAGTTAGCACCGCCAACGCGGCGGGTCTTGCACTCGAGGCTGGGCATGATGTTCTCCATCGCCTTCTCGAAAGTCTCCAGAGGATCGTTGCCGGTCTTCTCCTGAATCATGGAGAAAGCTTCGTAAACGATCTTCTGAGCGACGCCCTTCTTGCCATCCAGCATAACGCTATTGACCAGACGAGTGACCATCTTGGAATTGTAAATAGGATCAGCTAAGACATCGCGCTTAGCAATGTTACCTCTTCTAGGCATCTTTCTTCCCTCCTTCACAGAATGATATCATCGGTACTCGAAAGTAATAAAACTCCCGTTGTGTCACAAAGAGCTGACCTTTACATAAACTGTTGCCCTCCGCTTTACAAGCGGACTTGTTATTTATATAATGGAAAGCCGTTTATGGCGGTTGTCCTCAATTACTTCTTTGCAGCACCGGCCTTAGGACGCTTTGCGCCGTACTTGGAGCGGGCCTGATTACGGCCTGCCACACCCTGAGTATCCAGGGTACCACGGATGATGTGGTAACGCACACCGGGCAGGTCCTTAACACGACCGCCACGGATCAGCACGACGGAGTGCTCCTGCAGGTTATGGCCGATACCGGGAATGTAAGAGGTGACCTCGATACCATTCGTGAGGCGGACACGAGCAACCTTACGCAGAGCAGAGTTGGGCTTCTTGGGGGTCATGGTACGAACAGCAGTGCAGACACCACGCTTCTGGGGGCTGTTCAGATCAGAATACTGTTTCTTCTGAGAATTGTAGCTCTTCAGCAGTGCGGGAGCGGTGCTCTTGGTAGCCAGAACCTGACGGCCCTTGCGTACAAGCTGGTTAAAAGTAGGCATTTTGTTTCTCCTTTCTTAATAATGCACATCGGACTTTTTCCGACTTTTTTGCCGCACTATCCCCATGAGGGATGCGCAACAGTTATATAATACTCGCTTTACAGGCGGATGTCAACAGTTTTTGCAAAGTTTTTTGCATTTATTCCAGATTTTTTCTTTCAGCATTTTTTCGACGCAAAACGCACGGTTTTCTCCCCTGTTTCCGCTTTTCCGGGCATATAAAAACCGCCCTGCAGGCGGATGCCCACAGAGCGGTCCATTGTTTTATTTCAGAAGAAGGAGCTTTGCTTACTGTACAGCAGCTGCCAGTTCAGCAGCGACCTCAGCATCGCGCTCAGCCTCACGGTTCTTCAGATCCTCACGGACTTCCGGCAGACCGGTACCTGCGGGGATCAGCTTACCAATGATGACGTTCTCCTTCAGGCCGGCCAGCGGGTCGACCTTGCCCTTGATGGCAGCTTCGGTCAGCACGCGGGTGGTCTCCTGGAAGGATGCAGCGGACAGGAAGGAGTCGTTTGCCAGAGCAGCCTTGGTGATGCCCAGCAGCACCTGCTGGTACTCGACCAGCTTCAGGCCCTCTTCACCAGCGTCGATGCGCTGCTGCAGATCGGCGTTGATGTTCTCCACTTCCAGACGGCTTGCCAGTGCACCGCCAATCAGGTTGGAAGAACCGGAATCCGTCACGCGCACTTTGCGGCACATCTGACGGACGATGACTTCGATATGCTTATCGTTGATTTCAACGCCCTGCAGACGGTAGACCTTCTGAACTTCGTTGATCAGGTAGTTCTGGACATCCTCCAGACCCTTGATTGCCAGAATATCCTGCGGATACAGAACACCTTCACGGGTGATGATGTCGCCCTTCTCCACACGGTCACCCGGCATCACGCGGGAATGCTGGGTGAACGGGATGGAGTAGCTCTTTACGACCTCGGCACCGTTCTCGTCCTTGCCGGTCACCTTGATAACGACATTCTTCTTGGTATCGTCCTGAGAAACGACACCAGAGATCTCGCTCATGATGGCCATGCTCTTGGGACGGCGGCTCTCGAACAGCTCTTCAACACGGGGAAGACCCTGCGTGATATCTTCAGCAGATGCGATACCGCCGGTATGGAAGGTACGCATGGTCAGCTGCGTACCAGGCTCGCCGATGGACTCTGCGGCGATAACGCCGACAGACTCGCCCAGACGGACCGGCTCGCCGTTTGCCATATCGGAACCGTAGCAGCGTGCGCAGACACCGGTCTTTGCACGGCAGGTCAGCAGGCTGCGGATCTTCAGCTTGGTAATGCCAGCAGCCTCGATCTCGTTTGCATCGTACAGGTCGATCATCTTGCCTTCGGGCACGATGACCTTGCCGGTGACGGGGTTGACCACATCGCCCACAGCGAAGCGGCCGATCAAGCGCTCGCGGAAGCTCTCGATCTTCTCCTTGCCCTCGTGGATCTCAGACACCCACAGGCCGTCGGTGGTGCCGCAGTCGATCTCGCGCACGATGACATCCTGAGAGACATCGACCATGCGGCGGGTCAGGTAACCGGAGTCAGCGGTACGCAGAGCGGTATCGGCCAGACCCTTACGGGCGCCACGGGCAGAAACGAAATATTCCAGAATATTCAGACCTTCACGGTAGTTGGCACGAATGGGCATCTCGATGGTGTGGCCGGCGGTGTTTGCCAGCAGGCCGCGCATGCCGGCCAGCTGCTTGATCTGGTTCATAGAACCACGAGCACCGGAGTCTGCCATCATATAGATCTCATTATCCTTGGGCAGGTTGTCTGCCAGAGCCTTGGAGACCTTATCGGTGGTAGCCTGCCAGATTGCAATGGTCTGGTTGTAGCGCTCGTTGTCGGAGATCAGGCCGCGGTTGAACAGCTTGCCGACCTTTGCGATCTGCTGGTCAGCCTCAGCGATCAGCTCCTGCTTCTGCGGCGGGATCACAGCGTCGCACACAGCGACGGAGATCGCAGACAGAGTGGAGTACTTGTAGCCCTGCGCCTTGATGGCATCCAGCATCTTTGCACACTTGCGGGTGCCGTTGCGGGTCATGCAGCGGGAAATGATATCGGGCAGAGTCTTCTTGGTCACGCGGAAGCTGACCTCGTACTCCAGCCAGTGCTCGGGATCAGTACGGTCGATATAACCCAGATTCTGAGGAACAGGGTTATTGAAGATGATGCGGCCGACGGTGGCTTCCACCAGACCGGTGCGCTCCACGCCGTCAATGGTCATGGTGCGGCGCACCTTGATGGGTGCGTGCAGGGTAACGATGTGCTCTGCATAAGCCATCAGGGCTTCGTTCTCATCGCGGAACACCTTACCTGCGCCCTCGTCATTTTCACGAACGGTGGTCAGGTAGTAGCTGCCCAGGATCATATCCTGCGTAGGCACGGTAACAGGTGCGCCGTCAGAGGGCTTCAGCAGGTTGCCGGAAGCCAGCATCAGCATCTTGGCCTCACGGCAGGCATCCTCGCCCAGGGGCAGATGCACTGCCATCTGGTCACCGTCGAAGTCGGCGTTGAATGCGGTACATGCCAGCGGGTGCAGCTTGATTGCACGGCCCTCCACCAGCACCGGGTTGAACGCCTGAATGCCCAGACGGTGCAGGGTAGGTGCACGGTTCAGCAGAACGGGGTGGCCCTTGATCACCGTCTCCAGGCTGTCCCACACTTCGGGCTTAGCGCGCTCCACCATCTTGCGGGCGGACTTGATGTTGTTGGCAATGCCCTTCTCCACCAGATCCTTCATGACAAAGGGCTTGAACAGCTCCAGAGCCATTTCCTTGGGCAGACCGCACTGATCCATCTTCAGCTCAGGGCCGACGACGATAACGGAACGGCCGGAGTAGTCAACACGCTTGCCCAGCAGGTTCTGACGGAAGCGGCCCTGCTTGCCCTTCAGCATATCGGAAAGGCTCTTCAGGGCGCGGTTGTTGGGGCCGGTGACCGGACGGCCGCGGCGGCCGTTGTCGATCAGGCTGTCCACTGCTTCCTGCAGCATACGCTTCTCGTTGCGCACGATGATGTCGGGAGCGCCCAGCTCCAGCAGACGGCGCAGACGGTTGTTGCGGTTGATCACGCGGCGGTACAGGTCGTTCAGGTCGGAGGTGGCAAAACGGCCGCCGTCCAGCTGGACCATGGGGCGCAGGTCAGGCGGCAGAACAGGCAGCACATCCATGACCATCCATTCAGGACGGTTGCCGGAAATGCGGAATGCCTCAACTACTTCCAGACGCTTGAGGATGCGCACGCGCTTCTGGCCGGAGGACTTTTCCACCTCGGCAGTCAGCTCTTCACTCAGCTGATCCAGATCGATCTCCTTCAGCAGATCCTGAATGGCCTCAGCGCCCATAGCAGCCTCGAACTCATCACCGTAGTGGTCGCGCATCTCACGATACTCGCTCTCGGTGAGCAGCTGCTTCTTTTCCAGACGGGTAGCGCCCGGATCCGTGACGATATAGCTTGCAAAGTACAGCACCTTCTCCAGCAGGCGGGGGCTGATGTCCAGCATCAGGCCGATGCGGCTGGGGATGCCCTTGAAGTACCAGATGTGGCTGACGGGAGCGGCCAGCTCAATGTGGCCCATGCGCTCACGGCGGACCTTAGCCTTGGTCACTTCAACGCCGCAGCGGTCGCAGATCTTGCCCTTGTAGCGGATGCGCTTATACTTACCGCAGTGGCACTCCCAGTCCTTGGTAGGTCCAAAAATGCGCTCACAGTACAAGCCGTCGCGCTCCGGCTTCAGGGTGCGGTAGTTGATGGTCTCAGGCTTTTTGACCTCGCCGTAGCTCCAGTTGCGGATCTGCTCCGGGGAGGCAAGGCCGATCTTGATGGAATCGAAAACGTTGTTTTCCATGAAACGAACCCTTTCTTAATCTCTAGTTGTCTCGATGATACAGGCGGCTTTCTTGTTCAGACCACAGGCCCCTCTCCCCTGCCGCAGCACGCGGAACAGGGGGCTTGAGGCTTGTGTTCTTTGTCTGATCAGAAATCTACTTCGTCAGAAGAAGCGGGAGCTTCGGCACCGGAGTTATTGTCCTCCAGCACAGAAGGATCATCGAAACCGGCATCGGCATCCTTAATATTATAATCGTTGAGCAGTTCGCTCTCCTGCACGACGTTCTCAGTGCCGGCAACATCGCGCATATCAAAGCCGGTCTCTTCGTCGTCGAAGTTCTGACGCATGTCGATCTCGTTGCCGTCCTTGTCCTGAACAACAACGTCCAGACCCAGAGACTGCAGTTCCTTCAGCATAACGCGGAAGGACTCGGGGATGCCGGGCTGCGGGATCGGCTCACCCTTAACGATGGCCTCGTAGGTCTTCACACGGCCCTCCACGTCGTCGGACTTGACGGTCAGAATCTCCTGCAGAGTGTAAGCAGCGC
This sequence comes from Faecalibacterium sp. OF03-6AC, assembly GCF_003478175.1. Taxonomy (NCBI): domain Bacteria; kingdom Bacillati; phylum Bacillota; class Clostridia; order Eubacteriales; family Oscillospiraceae; genus Faecalibacterium; species Faecalibacterium sp. OF03-6AC. Next base: position 117,394 of record NZ_QUEN01000005.1, read on the forward strand.
CGTAAGCTTCCAGTGCCCAGACTTCCATTTCGCCAAAGCGCTGGCCGCCGAACTGGGCCTTGCCGCCCAGAGGCTGCTGAGTGACCAGAGAGTAGGGGCCGGTAGAACGTGCATGGATCTTATCATCGACCAGGTGATGCAGCTTCAGGTAGTACATATAACCGACGGTAACGCGGTTATCGAACTTTTCGCCGGTGCGGCCATCGTAAACGGTGGTCTTGCCATCGCGGTCCAGCTCGATCTTGGAGAAGTCGATGATGTGTCCCTTCTCGCCCATGATCTTGGGGAGCTTCGTGGGATATGCAGGAGCATTCTCGCCATGCCACATCTCGCGGGCGGTATCAAAGGTATCGCCGATGTCGTTCTCACGAGCAGAGTCGAAGACGGGAGTCATGACCTTGATGCCGCATGCCTTGGCAGCGTAGCCCAGGTTGACTTCCAGCACCTGACCGATGTTCATACGGGAAGGCACGCCCAGAGGGTTCAGCACGATGTCCAGCGGGGTGCCGTCGGGCAGGTAGGGCATGTCCTCCTGCGGCAGAATGCGGGAAACGACACCCTTGTTGCCGTGACGGCCTGCCATCTTATCGCCAACGCTGATCTTGCGCTTCTGGGCAATATAGCAGCGGACGACCTCGCGCACGCCGGGCTGCAGTTCGTCGCTGTTCTCCGGGGTGAACACCTTGACGTCCACGATGATGCCGTATGCACCATGGGGCACGCGTAGAGAAGTATCACGCACTTCGCGTGCCTTCTCGCCGAAGATGGCGCGCAGCAGGCGCTCTTCAGCGGTCAGCTCGGTCTCGCCCTTCGGGGTGACCTTACCGACCAGAATGTCGCCGCTCTTGACCTCGGCACCGATGCGGATGATGCCGCGCTCGTCCAGATCCTTCAGTGCATCCTCGGAAACGTTGGGGATATCACGGGTGATCTCTTCGGGTCCCAGCTTGGTGTCGCGGCTCTCGGTCTCGTACTCTTCAATATGAATGGAGGTGTACACGTCCTCGCGCACGATCTTCTCGTTCAGCAGAACGGCATCCTCGTAGTTGTAGCCTTCCCAGGTCATGAAGCCGATCAGAGCGTTCTTACCCAGAGAAATTTCGCCGTTGCGCATTGCAGGGCCGTCGGCCAGCACCTGACCGGCCTTGACGCTCTCGCCGACCTCCACGATGGGACGCTGGTTGATGCAGGTGCCTGCGTTGGAGCGTGCGAACTTGACCAGAGGATAATCCTCCAGCTCGCCCTTGTTGTTGCGCACAACAACATGGTCGGCATCCATCTTCTCAACGATACCGTCATTCTTTGCCAGAACAGCGGTGCCGGAGTCGGTAGCAGCCTTGTACTCCATACCGGTAGCAACGATGGGCTGCTGGGTGACCATCAGAGGCACTGCCTGACGCTGCATGTTGGAACCCATCAGAGCACGGTTACAGTCATCGTTCTCCAGGAAGGGGATGCAGGCGGTAGCAACAGAGACCATCATTCGCGGAGAAACGTCCATGTAATCGACTTTCTCTGCATCAATTTCAAGGATCTCGTCGCGGCGGCGGGCAGACACACGGGGACGGATGAAGTGCTTGCCCTCATCCAGCGGCTCGTTGGCCTGTGCCACAACGTACTCGTCCTCGACATCAGCGGTCATATACTCCACTTCGTCGGTAACGACCTGCTCGAGCAGGCGGCCGTTCTCGTCGTAGGTCTTCTTGACCTTGCGGTACGGAGCTTCCACGAAGCCGTACTCGTTGATCTTGGCGTAAGATGCCAGATAGGAGATCAGACCGATGTTGGGGCCTTCAGGAGTCTCGATGGGGCACATACGGCCATAGTGGCTGTAGTGAACGTCGCGGACCTCGAAACCTGCGCGGTCACGGCTCAGACCGCCGGGGCCCAGAGCAGACAGGCGGCGCTTGTGGGTCAGCTCAGCCAGCGGGTTGTTCTGATCCATGAACTGGGACAGCGGAGAAGAACCGAAGAACTCCTTGATGGCTGCCACCACCGGACGGATGTTGATGAGGGCCTGCGGGGTGATGACGCTCTGATCCTGGCTCTGCAGGGTCATACGCTCACGGATGACGCGCTCCATGCGGGAGAAGCCGATGCGGAACTGGTTCTGCAGCAGCTCGCCCACGCTGCGGATGCGGCGGTTGCCCAGATGGTCGATATCATCGGTGGTGCCAATATTGTGGCCCAGACCGTTCAGGTAGTTGATGGAAGCCAGAATATCGGCGACCGTAACGGTGCGGCCGATCAGCTGGTCGTGGTTGCGGCGCAGCATCTCCTTCTGCTCTTCCACATCAGAGGTGGTGTCGAGGATCTTCTTGATCTCATCGAAGGAGCAGCGCTCGTTGATGCCGCACTCCTTCACGTCGAAGGAGAAGAAGCCCTGTGCATCCACACAGCCGTTGGTGATAACCTTGACCTTCCGGCTCTCTTCCTTCATGGGATCGTCGAGTTTCAGCACGACCAGATTCACACCGGCATTGTCAGCCTTCTCAGCCAGCTCGCGGGTGATCTTGGCACCAGCCTCGATCAGGATCTCGCCGGTCAGCGGAGCGACCACATTCTCAGCAGCCACCTGACCGGTGATGCGGCGTGCCAGAGACAGCTTCTTGTTCATCTTATAACGGCCGAAACGAGACAGGTCATAACGGCGCGGGTCGAAGAACAGCATGTTGATCTGGCTGGTAGCAGACTCCACCGTGGGAGGCTCGCCGGGGCGCAGCTTGCGGTAGACCTCCAGCAGGCCCTCTTCCTGATTCTTGGTGGTATCCTTTTCCAGAGTAGCGAGGATGCGCTCATCGTCGCCAAAGAAGTTCAGGATGTCCTCGTTGGTGGACAGGCCCAGTGCACGGCACAGCACGGTGACAGGCAGCTTGCGGTTCTTATCGATACGGACATAGAACACATCGGAAGCATCGGTCTCGTACTCCAGCCATGCGCCGCGGTTGGGGTTCATGGTGGCGCTGTACAGGTCGTTGCCCACCTTATCCTTGGCATCGCCGTAGAACACGCCGGGAGAACGCACCAGCTGGCTGACGATAGCACGCTCTGCACCGTTGATCACAAAGGTGCCGGCATCGGTCATCAGCGGGAAATCGCCCATGAAGATCTCCTGATCCTTCACTTCGCCGGTCTCCTTGTTCAGCAGACGGGCGGTGACGCGCAGGGGTGCTGCATAGGTCACGTCGCGCTCCTTGCACTCCTTGATGCTGTACTTCGGCTCCTTATCCAGGCGGAAGTCCACAAAGCTCAGTGCCAGATTGCCGGTGTAGTCCTCAATGGTGCCGATATCGTGGAAGACCTCTTTCAGGCCCTCGTCCAGGAACCACTGATAAGAGTTCTTCTGGACCTCGATCAGGTTCGGCATACTGATGACTTCGTCGATGTGGGAGAAGCTCATGCGCTCGGTTTTGCCGAGCTTTACGGGCTTGACTTTCATCATAAAATCAACCACTCCTTACTTTTATACTCTACGGGATGTCGTATACACGGGTCAAATTTGAGCAGACACACATAATTCGACCCGCGTCGAAGGGAACCTTTCGGCGTTTTTCACAAACTTTTCGGTTTGACCCGTCCAGCCACCGCCTGCGTATTCCTCTTTTTGGCGCACTAGTCCATTATGTGATACTAATGCAGTATACACCCTAAAAGCCTTGCTGTCAAGCCATTTTTCAGATTTTTGCCAAAACAAATTTATTTTTTCTTTCATTTTCGCACGCCCGGTTGCGTGTTGTGTTTTGCTGTTTTAGGGCTTGATTTTTTTATTTTGCACGTTCCTGTTCATAATCCCCTTGTGCAATTTGTCTATCTTTGCTCTTGTGTTTTGGCGTATTACTTTTACAGTCGGATATGCCCGTTTTCCCTTGCGGCCCTTTTTTGTGAAAAAGCAGCTCAGAAAAGCTCGCAGGCTTTTCTGAGCTGCAAATATAAAAATAATGTTTCCTCTAATATTGCCAGAGCGCAAGCGGCGGCAATTATAATCGTTCACTCATCCAGATAATCCCGCAGACGTTTTGCACGGCTGGGATGCCGCAGCTTGCGCAGGGCCTTGGCTTCGATCTGCCGCACCCGCTCCCGGGTCACATTGAACTCCTTACCCAGCTCTTCCAGCGTATGCGCCCGGCCATCCTCCAGCCCGAAGCGCAGTGCAATCACCCGCTCTTCTCTCGGTGTCAGGCTCTTGAGCACGCTGAACAGTTCCCGCCGCAGCAGCTGCCGCCCGGCTTCATCCACCGGGACGCCTGCATCCTCGTCCTGAATAAAATCTTCAAGGTGGGCATCCTCTTCCTCGCCCACCGGCGTTTCCAAGCTGATGGGGTCCTGCGCCAGCTGCAGCAATTCCCGCACACGGTCCGGCTCCATGTCCAGCTGAACAGCGATCTCTTCCGCGGTAGGCTCCCGGCCATTTTTCCGCAGCAGGTCACCCGTCGTCTTTTTGACCCGGTTGATGCTCTCCACAAGGTGCACCGGGATGCGGATGGTCCTCCCCTGATCTGCAATGGCGCGGGTGATGGACTGACGGATCCACCACGTGGCATAGGTGGAAAATTTGAAGCCGCGCTCCGGCTCAAACTTTTCCGCCGCCTTCATCAGGCCGAGATTGCCTTCCTGAATGAGATCCAGAAACGGCAGGCCCCGCCCCGCATAGCGCTTTGCCACCGACACCACCAGCCGCAGGTTCGCTTCGCTGAGCTTCCGCCGGGCATCCTCGTCCCCTGCCTGCGCGGCACGAGCAAGCTCCGCCTCCTGCTCTGCCGTCAGCAGCGGCACCCGGCCGATCTCCTTCAAATAGGCCTTTACCGGGTCGTCCAGCGCCACCCCCTCTGCCGAAAGCTCATGTTCCAGCCTGCCGATCTGCGTTTCATCCAACGCAGGCAGGTCCGCTTCCTCTTCGGTCAGGTGCACGCCGCGGGCCTCCAGTGCCGTATACAGCTCGTCCAGCTGCGCCACATCGTAATCCTGCTCGTCCATGGCACGGCTGATCTGCTCCGGTGTCAGGGCATGGCGGCGTGCCCGCGCAGCCAATGTTCTGGCCAATTCCTCCGTTTGCGACAATTTCTGCATGGTTCCTGCTCCTTTCCTCTCCTGCTCCAGCCGGAGGGGAAAGCGGGGGATCATTCTTCTACAGGCACATTTCCCTGCTTCTTTTCGCGCATCGACTGGAGGTAATCACTCAGTTCCTCATTGGACATATGCGCCGCCTTGCCTGCCATGGGCATCCCCCGGGCAATGCGGTCCAGATACAGCCGGATATCATCCGGCGTACAATTCACATCGCTGTATTGTGCCGCAAGATGGCTCAGTTCATTCAGCGCTTCTTCGCTTACAAAAGCGCGCAGTGTGGTCAGGCTGATCTCAATGCCCTCCTGTCGGCAGCGCAGCATGGCTTCAAACAGCTCCTTCTGCTGCGGCAGCACGAACTGTTCTGCGGTCAGCTGCCCCTGCACCAGATCGATATAGTGCGGCTCCCGCAGCATGGCCGCCAGCAGCCGCTGCTGTGCACTGGCAATGCCCAGCGCCTGACTGCCGCCCGCACTGTACGGCACGCTGATCTGATTCATCTCACCGGACTTGAGCGCCTGCTGCTTTTTCTCCCAGCGGTGCTTGCTGCCCGCCCTCTTCACGGCGGTCTCCAGCTGGGTCATGATAGCTGTTTTGGAGATGTTGGTCTCCTCAGCCAGACGCCCCGCATACACTTCCTGCTCGGTAGGGTTGGAGCGCTCTGCCAGCATATTCACAGCTTCCTTCACGTATTCCAGCCGCTGGGCATCCTGTGCCAGATCATACTGGCTGCGCAGACGGCCCAGCCGGAAGTCCAGTGCATTGCCCACACCATCCAGCAGAGCCTTGAACCGCTCTGCGCCATACTTTTTGATGTACTCGTCCGGGTCCTTTGCACCGGGGATCTGCAGCACACCCACCTTTACCGGGCTGTTGCGGAACAGTTCCAGCGAGCGCAGCGTGGCCTTCTGGCCTGCTTCGTCCGAATCGTAGCTCAGGATTACCTCGTCAGCATACTCGCTGATAAGCCGCACCTGCTCCGGGGTCAGGGCCGTGCCGCAGGCGCACACTGCTGTGTCGATGCCTGCCTGATGCATACTGATCACGTCCATGTAGCCCTCGCACAGCACGAACCGGCGCACCGCGCTGCGCTTTGCGATCTGCAGCGCAAACACCGTCTCTGATTTGTGGTACACCAGCGTTTCCGGGCTGTTGACATATTTCGGTTTGGAATCGTCCAGCACGCGCCCGCCAAACGCAATGATGTTGCCGCGCAGGTCAAAGATGGGGGTCATCACCCGCTTCCAGAACAGGCAGTAGATGCGGCCGGACGCACTGCGCTTGAACAGGCCGCTGGCATCCAGCTCCTGCTGATTGTAGCCCTTATCGCGCAGGAACTGATACAGCGCCTGTCCGTCGTTGGGCGCATAGCCCAGCCCGAACCGGACGATCGTCTTGTCGTCCAGACCGCGCCGCCGCCAGTAGGCACGGGCCTGCCGGGCTTCTTCCACGGTGGAGTTCAGGCAGGCGTGGAAAAACCGTGCTGCCTCCTTGTTCATGGAGAGGATGCGGCTGCGCATCCGGCCTGTTTTGTCGTCCTCCTGCGGCTCCGGCATACCGGCCCGCGCTGCCAGCAGCTTAACGGCCTCCGGGTAATCGATGCTGTTGATCTTTTTCGTAAAGGTAATGGCATCGCCGCCTGCGCCGCAGCCAAAGCAGTAAAAGCTCTGGGTGTCCGGGTAGACGTAGAATGAGGGCGATTTTTCGCTGTGGAAGGGGCACAGGCCGCCATACAAACGTCCCTTGCGCTTGAGCTGCACATAGCTGCCCACCAGCTCCACAATGTCGGTGCGGCGGGTCAGTTCTTCAATGTATTCGTGTGGGATCATGGATCTTTCAAACGACCTTTCGGATTTATAGGACATGCCACTTCCGGGGCACAAACAATTCCTCAAACGTGCGGATGGCAAATTCATCGCTCATGCCACTGATGTAATCAGTCACTGCGCGTTCTCTGCCCTCCTGATAAGCCAGCTGGATGTAGAAATTGGACATCCGGTCCACATGGTTCAGGTAGTAATCGTACAGTTCCCCGATCACCTTGTCCACCTTCTGCTCTTCCCGCTTGGCGGTCTTGTCCACGTACACGGTGGCGTACATGAAATCCCGCAGCGCAAGGAAGGCTTCGTTTTCCTCTGCGCCCACCTTCACATCCCCATCGCTGTTGGCAAGAATACTGTTGATCATGGTGGTGATGCGGGCAGATTTTGTCTGGCCCAGCACGGCGGTGCATTCCTTCGGCAGGGTGGCTGGGTCCAGCACACCGGCGCGCACCGCGTCCTCAATGTCGTGGTTCACATAGGCGATCTGATCCGCCATGCGCACGATGCGCCCTTCCGGCGTTGCCGCCCAGGTGCCCTTTGTGTGGGTCACGATGCCGTTGCGCACCTCCCACGTCAGGTTCAGGCCCCGGCCGTCCTTTTCCAGCTTGTCCACCACACGCAGGCTCTGCATGTAGTGCTTGAAGCCGTCCGGGCACAGCTCATTCAGCGCGCGCTCCCCGGCATGGCCAAACGGCGTGTGGCCCAGATCATGGGCAAGGCTGATCGCTTCGGTCAGATCTTCGTTCAGTCGCAGGGCGCGGGCAATGGTCCGCGCGATCTGCGAGACCTCCAGCGTATGGGTCAGTCGGGTGCGGTACAGGTCTCCCTCCGGCGAGAGGAACACCTGCGTCTTTTGTTTGAGCCGTCGGAATGCCTTGCAGTGCAGCACCCGGTCACGGTCACGCTGGAACACCGGCCGGATCGGGTCCTGCTCTTCCGGCAGCATGCGGCCGCGGCTCTGGTCGCTGAAGGTAGCCCACGGCGCGAAGGTCATATGTTCGATCTCTTCTGTGCGCTGACGTACATCCATACAAAGTCGCCCTCCCTTTTTGTCGCCATTCCCCCTCTCTGTTTCGGCACAGCCGATCCCAATTGCTGCGTCTGCGGCAATTGTAGCACACCCGCTTTGTCGAAGGGGGAAAAAGCCTGTCGGTTCGCAAAATAATGCTTGCTTTTTTATTTTTGCCGCTGCTGGGTTCAGAACGGTGCGTAGAACGGGTCGGATACCGTCACCTGTGCGCTGCCGCGCGTCAGCTCCCGCAGCTGTTCCAGCAGCGGGCCTTCGGTGTGTTCCGGCATCTGCCAGCACAGGGTCACGCGATCCGTGAACTGCGGCGCGGCCTGCTTTGCTCCCGCTGCATCGATCAGCAGCGATGCACGCTCATAAAGGGAGTAATCCACCGTCACGCGCAGCTCCACCACGCTGCGCACCGTGACCACCTCGGCATTTTCCAGTGCACGGGCCGTAGCCGTGGTGTATGCACGCACCAAACCACCGGTGCCCAGCAGCACACCGCCAAAGTAACGGGTCACCACCACGATCAGATCCGTCAGGCCGCTGTGCTGCAGCACCTCCAGCGCTGGTGTGCCCGCCGTCTTGGCCGGTTCCCCATCATCTGAATAGCGTTCCCGGTTGCCTTCCCGCAGGCGGTAGGCATACACATTGTGGCGGGCGGTGCGGTTGGCCGCACGCACCTGTTCCAGAAATGCAACGGCAGCTTCCTCGCTGTCCGCAAATGACAGCGACGCAATGAAGCGGCTCCTCTTTTCCTCGTATTCTCCTGTGGCCGTGCCACGGATGGTGCGGTAATCCTCCACTGTGGTTCCTCCTGCATGTTATTCAAATCAAGTATAACATAAATCGTCCGTTGTGCAACCACTGCCGCATACGTTTTTGCGTCAAGGCCAGCTCCCTGTACTGCTGCCCGCATGTTCTCTGCCAGAAAAAAGCGCAACAAAAAATCGGCCAAGCCTTGCAGCTCAGCCGATCTTTTATTAGAAGAAAGCAGATGATCACTTCGTAAAAAGCTGGATCCACTGATGGCCCCAAGTGCTGGAGCTATTGTAGTAGTAGCCCACACCCATTGCACGAGCTTCGGGATCCAGAATGTTTGCGCGATGGCCTTCGGAGTTCATCCAGGCATTCACGACTTCTTCAGGAGAAACGCTGCCCCATGCGGCATTCTCGCCAGCAGCGGCATCCGTCACGCCGTACTCGCTGAGAACAGTGTACCACTTGGTACCATTGGGACGAACGTGAGAATTGACGGTTGCGATCTCTTCGGCGCGCTGCTGAGCAGCTGCGGTGAGCTTTGCATCGCCCATGACCAGGGGCTGCAGGCCGTACTTTGCACGCTCGGCATTGACCAGATCCAGAACTTCCTGACGGTAGTTGCTGGTGTAAGAGTTTTCGGGGTAAGAGAAGATCAGCACCCAGTAGTTGTTGTAAACGCCGCCTTCGTAGTGGCCCACACTCATGGTGGTCACATCCGCATTCAGCATGCGCTCACGTGCGAAATCAATGTTCATCCACTGATCCACCGCTGCATCGGGGGTAGAAACGCCAGCTATGTAGTTTTCACCAACAGACACATCGTCGATACCATTCTCGGCGAAGATGGTGAAATCGCGCTGACCGTTGGGACGAACGTAAGAGTAAGAAACAGCCAGCTCTTCAGCGCGCTCCTGAGCGGCATTGTTGTGGCTGCTGTCGCCCAGCTGAACGGGCTTCAGGCCAGCCTTTGCGCGCTCGTTGTTTACGCGGCGCAGGAACTCGTTCTGATAAGCTTCGTCCTGAAAGTTGATGTAGGAATTTTCTTCTTCGACGGAGACAGAAACCGAAGCCTCAGCTGCGTTTGCAGTAACGGGCTTGAGAGATGAAGCACCAAAAACTACAGCCAGAGTCATAGCTGCTGCTGCGATATTCTTCAGGGTGCGCATCTCGAGTTTCATAAGACATCCTCCGTAAGCCTTTGTATATAAAAGCTTTTTTGCATTCCTGCGAATGCGTGCCGCAACATATTCGCAACGCTTTCGTTTCAAACGTGTCACTCTTGTGCAACAAGAGTATCACAAGAATATCTCATCGTCAAGGGGTTTCTGTCGATTTTTTTGAGAAAAAATGCAAAAAAATCAAAATTCCCTGTTCCAAAAGCGTTTCACAAGTGCAACAGGCTCAACCAGGATCCCGTAAATTTGTTACGCCTGTGTTGCACTTCACCGTTTTCGGGATTGTTTCGTCACACTTTACGTGTTGCATTTTATTTTTCTACACTTTTTCTGCAGTGTTTTTCATGCATTTTTCCGTATGTTTATTCGCTTACATGCATATTTCAAAGTATAACAGACTTTTGTGTGCGCTTTTTCCGTTCCACTCCCCTCCCGCAGCCCTTTTCTGGGCTGCAGCAGGCCTTTGGCTGTACTTTCTGCAACAAAAAACAGCACAGGCAGCCTTTTCAGGGCCATCTGTGCTGTGCCGTATTTCTTATTTAAAAATTATATAAAAAGAAGAGCGGCTCCGAAGAGCCGCCCTCCCACAATTCAGGCTATGCTATAAAAAGATCTCGCGTCAGTCGATTACTGAGCAGCCTTTGCTGCCTCGATCTGCTTGATCAGCTCGGGCACGACCTTGAACAGGTCGCCCACAATGCCGTAGTCGGCAACACCGAAGATGGGTGCGCCCTCATTCTTGTTGACAGCGATGATGCACTCGGAGTCCTGCATACCAGCAGTGTGCTGGATAGCGCCGGAAATGCCCAGAGCAACATAGATCTTGGGATGCACGGTCTTGCCGGTCTGGCCAACCTGATGGTCAGCAGTCATCCAGCCTGCATCGGTGACGGCACGGGAAGCGCCCACAACGCCGCCGCCCAAAGCGGCAGCCAGCTGCTCAGCCAGCTCAATGCCCTTGTTGACATCCTTGCTGATGCCGCGGCCAACAGAGACGATCACGTCTGCGCCGATCAGATCGACCAGCTTTTCAGCTGCCTTCTCAACGCTCAGCACTTCGGTCTTAACGTCGTCAGCGGTCAGGCTGAAGGCGGGCTTCACGATCTGGCAGGCATCAGCCTTGGCCTGATCGAAGGGAGCCTTCTTCATAACGCCCGGGCGGACGGTGGACATCTGCGGACGGAAGCGGGGGCAGATGATGGTAGCCATCAGATGGCCGCCGAATGCGGGACGGGTCATCTTCAGGTTGCGATCCTCATAATCGAACTTCTGCTTGGACAGGTCGATGGTGGAGCTTTCCTTCAGGAATTCGACATACTTTGCAGTGTCGATATCCAGATGGGTAGCATCGGCGGTCAGGCCGGTGTGCAGGCGGGCTGCGCAGCGGGGGCCGAGATCGCGGCCGATGTTGGTTGCACCGATCAGCAGGACTTCGGGCTTATACTCGTTGACCATGTCGCACACGACCTTAGCGTATGCATCGGTGGTGTAGTCCTTCAGCAGGGGGCTGTCGCAGACCATGACCTTATCAGCGCCATAGCCGCCCAGTTCCTTGGCAATGCCTTCCACGTTGTCGCCCAGCAGCAGGCCGGTGACCTCGCAGCCCAGCTCATCAGCCAGCTTGCGAGCCTCGCTCACCAGCTCGAAATCAGTGGACATCAGTGCGCCCTGGCGCTGCTCGCAGAAGACCCAGACGCCCTTGTATTCGTTAAAATCAGCCATTGTAATCCTATGCTCCTTTCATCAGATCAGGTGCTTCTTGGCCAGGATACCAGCCAGCTGGGCAGCAACATCGTCGCCCTTCAGCATGGTGCCTGCGCCCTTCTGCGGAGGAGTGAAGGACTTAAAGACGTTCGTCGGAGAACCCTTCAGACCGATGGTATCAACCTCGATCAGCGGATCGTCCTTCAGTGCGTTGTAATCAAACACTTCCATCGGCTTATCGTAGCAGGTGAAGATGCCGTTCACGCTCATGTAACGGGGCTGGTTCAGCTCCTTGATGCAGGTCAGCAGGCAGGGAGTCTGCACCTTGACCATCATGTAGCCGTCTTCCAGCATACGCTTCACAGTCAGGGTGTTGCCATCCTTCTGGATGTCTGCCACATAGGTGACCTGAGGCAGATGCAGCTTTTCAGCGATCTGCGGGCCGACCTGTGCGGTATCGCCATCGATTGCCTGACGGCCGCAGAACACAACGTCCTCGGGGCCAACGCCGATCTTGTTGACAGCAGCAGCCAGGATCTGGCTGGTTGCAAAGGTATCGGAGCCGCCGAACTCACGGCCGGAGACCAGAACAGCCTTATCAGCGCCGCGGGCCAGCAGCTCACGCAGCATGCCTTCTGCCGGCGGGGGACCCATAGTAACAACAACGACCTCGCAGCCGGTCTCGTCCTTCAGCTTCAGAGCAGCCTCCAGAGCGTTCAGGTCATCGGGGTTGGTGATGGTAGCCATCGAAGCACGATCCAGAGTGCCGTCAGCCTTAACGGCGACCTTGCCGGAGGTATCAGGAACCTGCTTTACACAAACAATTGCTTTCATTGTAACTCTTGCCTCCCTTACTTCAGCAGCGCGCCGGAAATGACCATCATCTGCACTTCGCTGGTGCCCTCGTAGATCTCGGTGATCTTGGCATCACGCATCATGCGCTCGATGGGATAGTCACGGGTGTAGCCGTAACCGCCGAACAGCTGCAGGCAGCGGCGGGTCACATCGCTTGCGGTGCGGGCTGCGATCAGCTTTGCCTGAGCAGCCTCGACGCTGTAGCGGACCTTCTTACCGTCCATAGCCTCCTGCTTCTTCAGAGCAGCGGCGTAAACCAGATACTTTGCAGCCTCAACGCGGGCCTTCATCTCAGCCAGCTCGAACTGAGTGTTCTGGAAAGCTGCGATGGCACGGCCGAACTGCTTGCGCTCCTTGACGTAAGCCACGGTCTCCTCCAGAGCGCCCTCGGCAATGCCCAGAGCCTGAGATGCGATACCGATACGGCCGCCGTCCAGAGTAGCCATAGCCAGCTGGAAGCCCTTGCCGCGCACGCCCAGCATACGATCCTTCGGAATGCGGCAGTCCTCAAAGATCAGCTCGCAGGTAGAAGAACCGCGAATGCCCATCTTGTCCTCAGCCTTACCGACGGAGAAGCCCGGGTCGGTACGCTCCACGATGAAAGCAGAGCACAGCTTGGTGGGACGGCCCTTCTTGTCCAGCACATTGTCGGTGACGGCAATGACGATGAACACATCAGCAAAACCTGCATTGGTGATGAAGATCTTGGAGCCGTTCAGCACCCAGCAGTCGTCCTCTTCCTTTGCAATGGTCTGCTGGCCCTGTGCATCGGTGCCGGCACCCGGCTCGGTCAGGCCGAAAGCACCCAGCCACTCACCGCTGCACAGCTTGGGCAGATACTTTGCCTTCTGCTCGGGAGTACCATTTTCATAAATAGGAGCAGCACACAGGCTGGTGTGAGCAGAGACGATGACACCGGTGGTGCCGCAGACCTTGCTCAGTTCTTCCACTGCCATGACGTAGGACAGCACATCGCCGCCTGCACCGCCGACCTCAGTCGGGAAATAAATGCCCATCATGCCGAGCTTGCCCATCTTTTCGACGGTCTCTTTGGGGAAGTACTCTTCCGCATCAACCTTCTTTGCCAGGGGCTTGACTTCGTTCTCAGCAAACTCGCGGTACATTTTCTGTACCATCTGCTGCTGCTTGGACAGAGTAAAATCCATCGCTATATCCTCCTAACGGGTCTTTTTCATTTACCGGAATTGCCCGGTGCAAACAAATTCCTCCCGGCCGCTTTTCCACGGTCGGGAGAAACGTTTATCAGAATTTACAGCTGGTCAACAGGGGTCTTGGTGCGGTCTGCGTTGTAAACGTAGAAGCCCTTGCCGCTCTTGCAGCCCAGGTTGCCGCCGCGGACCATCTTACGGATCAGCGGGCAGGCACGGTACTTGCTGTCGCCGGTCTCCTTGTACAGCACATCCATGATGGCCAAGCAGATATCCAGGCCGATGAAGTCGCCCAGCTCCAGGGGACCCATGGGGTGGTTGGCACCCAGCTTCATAGCGGTGTCGATGCCGGCGATATCGGAAACGCCTTCCATCTTGATGAAAGCAGCTTCGTTGATCATGGGGATCAGGATACGGTTGACAACGAAGCCTGCAGCCTCGTTGACCTGAACCGGCTGCTTGCCGATGGCAACAGAGATCTCCTTGATCTTCTCAACGGTCTCAGCGGGAGTGTTGCAGCCTGCGATGACCTCGATCAGCTTCATGCGGTCTGCGGGGTTGAAGAAGTGCATGCCGACCAGCGGACGGCCAACGCCCTTGCCGATCTCGGTGATGGACAGAGAAGAAGTGTTGGAAGCGAAGATGCACTCGGGCTTGCAGATCTTATCCAGTTCGCCGAAGGTGGTCTGCTTGACCTTCATATCCTCAAAAGCAGCCTCAACGACCAGATCGCAGTCAGCGCACAGGTCTTCCTTCAGGCCCGGGGTGATGGCAGCAACGATAGCGTCTGCCTTTTCCTGCGTCATCTTTCCCTTGGCAACTAGCTTCTCGTAGCCCTTCTTGATCTTTGCCAGACCATTCTCGGCCCACTCCTGCTTGATGTCGCACAGAGCAACGGTGTTGCCCTCAACCTGTGCAAATGCCTTTGCGATGCCCTGGCCCATGGTGCCAGCGCCGATAACACCGATCTTCATAGGAAACCTCTCCTTATCAATCAATAATGTAGTTGATTTGCATCAAATGGTTACTCCTTCAGCCACGGCTTCGCCGTGACAGCTCCCTCAAGGAGGGAGCCTCTGGCGAAGAGATAAAGCTTTCGGTTTTGCCAAGGTCTCCCTCTCAGAGGGAGGTGGCATCGTGCAAGCGATGACGGAAGGAGTCTTTTTCGATTTTAGTTGTTGGTGAACACTGCCTTGGGCTTCGGCTTCTCACGGCTCAGGAAGCAGGCCATGCCTTCCTTCTGGTCGTGGGTCTCGAAGCAGTCGCCGAACAGCTTTTCCTCGACCTCAACAGCCTTCTCGATGGGCAGGCTGATGCCGCCGTTGATTGCCTTCTTGCAGTTGCGCACAGCGATGGGTGCATTCTTTGCGATCTTGCCGGCCAGCTTCAGCACGTTCTCCATCAGTTCAGCCTGAGGATACACAGCGTTCACCAGACCAATGCGCAGAGCCTCGTCCGCCTTGATGTTCAGTGCAGAGTAGACCAGCTGCTTTGCCATACCCATGCCGACCAGACGTGCCAGACGCTGGGTGCCGCCGAAGCCCGGGGTGATGCCCAGACCCACTTCCGGCTGGCCGAACACAGCGTTGTCAGAGCAGATGCGGATGTCGCAGCTCATAGCCAGCTCGTTGCCGCCGCCCAGTGCAAAGCCGTTCACGGCTGCAATAACGGGGATGGGGAAGCTCTCGATCATCAGGAACACATCATTGCCCAGCTTGCCGAAGGCCTCGCCCTCTGCCTTGGTCATGGTGCTCATTGAGCCGATATCTGCGCCTGCCACGAAGCTCTTGTCGCCTTCGCCGGTCAGAACGATGCAGCGGACAGTCTCCTGATCCACAGCCTCAAAAGCTGCCTTCAGGTCTGCCAGAACTTCGGGGTTCAGGGCATTCAGTGCCTTGGGACGGTCGATGGTGATGATCTCAACTGCGCCCTGCACCTCGGTTTTTACAAATGCCATTGTGAAAACCTCCAATTCAAATCTTATCAATTATCACAAACAGCCCCCGGACGGAGGAAAGGCTCTCCGGTTCCCTTCCCCGTCCGGGTCTGTCATTCAGTCAGGATTCCAAGAGGTGGAACTTAGTCCATCTCAACGATGGTAGCGCAGCCCATGCCGCCGCCGATGCACAGGGTAGCCAGACCCTTGTGAGCACCACGGTGCTTCATAGCATACAGCAGGGTGACCAGGATACGAGCGCCGGAAGCGCCGACCGGGTGGCCCAGAGCGATTGCGCCGCCGTTGACATTCAGCTTATCCTTATCGAAGCCCAGAGCCTCGCCGACAGCGATGGACTGTGCTGCGAAGGCCTCGTTTGCCTCGACCAGATCCATGTCAGCAACGCTCATGCCGGTCTTAGCCATGACCTTCTTGGTAGCAGCGATGGGGCCCAGACCCATGACTTCCGGCTCAACGCCAGCCAGAGCACCTGCGACCCAGGTAGCCAGAGGCTTCACGCCCAGCTCCTTGGCCTTCTCCTCGCTCATGACGACCAGAGCAGCAGCGCCGTCGTTGATGGCAGAGGAGTTTGCAGCGGTCACGATGCCGTCCTTGGTGAAAGCGGGCTTCAGCTTTGCCAGCACTTCGGGAGCGCTCAGACGGGGACCTTCATCGGTATCGAACACGGTGTCACCCTTCTTGCCCTTGATCACAACGGGAACGATCTCGTCCTTGAAAGCGCCGTCCTTGATGGCCTTGTCAGCCTTCAGCTGGCTGTTGTATGCGAACTCGTCCAGCATCTCACGGGTGATGGGGCTGTAGCCGTATTTCTTCTGATAGGTCTCGTTGGTGCAGACATTCTCAGCGGTCATGCCCATGTGCTTGTTGAAGCCGCAGGCATCCCACAGAGCATCGTTGACCATGGTATCCACGATCTCGCTCTTGCCCATGGGTGCGCCCATGCGGTAGCCGTAACGAGCCTTCTGCAGTGCGAAGGGAGCCATGTCCATGTTCTCCATGCCGCCTGCGACCACGATGTCAGCATCGCCAGCCTCGATCATCTGAGCAGCCATGTTGACGCAGTTCAGACCGGAACCGCACACCACGTTGACGGTGACAGCCGGGGTCTCGATGGGCAGGCCAGCCTTCAGAGCAGCCTGACGAGCGACGTTCTGGCCCAGACCGGCCTGAATGACGCAGCCCATGTAGACATGGTCGACCTGCTCGGGAGCGACGTTTGCACGGTTCAGAGCTTCCTTGATGACGATGGAGCCCAGCTCAGCTGCGGGAACGTTTGCCAGAGTGCCGCCGAACTTGCCAATAGCGGTACGGCATGCAGATGCGATAACGATCTTTTTCATGTGAATAGCCTCCTGAATTGTGTATGTGTTACTTTTCGTAAGCCATTTTTATCAAAACGCCCGTAGGCGCTTTTACAAATTAGGTCTCGGGGTCTTTTTTCTGCCGGATCAGCGCATACTTTTCGTTGACCGCTTTTTCCACACTGGGTGTGACGAACTTGCTGATGTCGCTGCCGTAGTAAGCTGCCTCTTTTACAATGGTGGATGAAAGGTAGCTCCACTTGATGCTCGTTGCCAGAAACATGGTCTCGATGCCGGGCATCAGTGCGTGATTGGTCTGCGCAAGCTGGATCTCGTTTTCAAAATCCGTCACCGCCCGCAGGCCCCGCACCATCACCGAAGCGTGCCGTTTCTTGGCGAACTCCACGGTCAGGCCGTCGAAGCTCTCCACCGAAACATTCTGGATGCCCTTGCAGCATTCTTTTAGAAGCTCCACGCGCTCCTCCACGGTGAACAGCGGATTCTTTGCGCTGTTGTTGAGCACCGCCACGATCAAATGATCGTTGATCTTTGCCGCACGCTTGATGATATCGAGATGCCCTTTTGTGACCGGATCGAACGAACCGGGATAAACTGCTGTTGCCATCGTTTGGTGTCCTCCTTGGGCGCTGTGAAAAGCGCGTTTTGGTTCTGCCATGATAGCACTTTCCAGTCTTGGGTGCAAGATTTTGTGCAAGCTGTACGTTTTATCGTTAAATTTTAAACAATCAACGTTGTGCCACATCGCGGCAACTTGCTACGCTATAAGTAAACCACATCGTCAAAATTTTATCAAGTCCTTTTGCAAAGATTTTTGGTTTTTAAGCACCAAACAATCGTTCAAAAACTCTGCGAATTTTGTCCATATTGCCAGTCGGCCAAAATTTTCTCGATAAACTATTGATTCCGCACATTGTTAATGTTATAACTAAGTTGCGCAGATCTGCTGCCCTGTCCGGCAGCTGCCTTCTGCTGGTTATCAGGATATCGTCCGCCTGTGTCAGAGCTGTGTTCAAATTGTCAACAGGTGGTAAACATCCTGCAAAGATTTGTTCGCGCAGGAAGAGTAAATGATAAATTTACAATTCCTTTATTTTATTATAGGAGAGGATGGTTTATAATGGATTTTACGGAACTGTATGCTCAGAAGAAAATGACCGCCGCTCAGGCTGCCGCACTGGTCAAAAGCGGTGACTGGGTGGATTACGGCTGGGCTGTGAACACCCCTGTGGCGGTGGATGCCGAGATCGCAAAGCGTCTGCCTGAGCTGGAAGGTGTCAACTTCCGCGGCGGCATCCTGATGTGGGTGCCCGCGATCTTCCAGATCGACGATCCCGCTGCACACATGACATGGAACAGCTGGCATATGGGCGGCATTGAGCGCAAGGCCATTGCACAGGGCTTCTCCTTCTACTCCCCCATCCGTTATTCCGAGCTGCCCCGCTACTACCGCGAAAGCCCGGATCCGCTGGATGTGGCGGTGTTCCAGGTGACCCCCATGGACGAGCATGGCTACTTCAACTTCGGCCCCAGTGCATCTCATCTGGGTGCTGTGTGCGAAAAAGCCAAGAAGATCATCGTTGAGGTCAACAAGAACATGCCCCGCTGCCTTGGCGGCATGGAGAACTGCATCCACATTTCTCAGGTCACCGGCATCGTGGAAGGCGAGAACCCGCCCATCGGCCAGATGGCCGCTCCCGGCGCTGCTACCGAAGTGGATCTGAAGGTTGCCAACCTGATCGTTCCGCAGATCCCCAACGGTGCCTGCCTGCAGCTGGGCATCGGCGGTATGCCCAATGCCATCGGCAGCCTGATCGCACAGAGCGATTTGAAGGATCTGGGCGTGCACACCGAAATGTATGTGGATGCCTTTGTGGATATCGCCAAGGCCGGCAAGATCACCGGTGCATGCAAGCAGCTGGACAAGGGCCGTCAGGTCTACGCCTTCGGTGCCGGCACCCAGAAAATGTACGATTACCTGAACGATAACCCGGAGTGCATGTCTGCACCCGTGGACTACACCAACGATATCCGCAGCATCTCCGCACTGGATAACTTTATTTCCATCAACAACGCTGTGGACATCGACCTGTTCGGTCAGGTGAACGCCGAGACTGCAGGCCTCAAGCACATCTCCGGTGCTGGCGGTCAGCTGGACTTCGTTCTGGGCGCATACCTTTCCAAGGGCGGCAAGAGCTTTATCTGCCTGTCCTCTACCTTCTTTAATAAGAAGACCGGCCAGCTGGAGAGCCGCATCCGTCCCACTCTGGAAAACGGCAGCATCATCACCGATACCCGTGCCAACATCCACTACCTGTGCACCGAGTACGGCTGCGTGAACCTGAAGGGCCTGACCACCTGGGAAAAGGCCGAAGCTCTGATCAGCGTAGCACATCCCGACTTCCGTGAAGACCTGATCAAGGAAGCCGAAAAAATGCACATCTGGCGCAGGAGCAACAAAATCTGATAAGTGCCGCGGAGATTCCTGCTGTCCGCGGCTGAAATGGAGTCTATCATGATGGACAAAAAGCCGCACATCAAGCCCTATCTCTACGGGATGTTGGCAGGATTTGGAGCGATCTCCCTGAGCATCATCTTCTTTTTCCTGATCTACCGCTTCGATGGTTTTGGCGATGCCATCTCCACGCTGACCGGCATTCTGATGCCATTCATCTACGGTGCCGTCATCGCCTACCTGCTCAAGCCCGTGTGCAACACCATCGAGAGCTTTCTGCGCCGGTTCATCCCGGAAAAGATGCATGGTCTGGTCAATGTGCTGTCCGTTGCGCTGACCATCCTGTTCGGCCTGCTCCTCATCTACGCTTTGTGCATGATGATCATTCCGCAGCTCATTACCAGCGTGACCACCCTGTACTACACTGCGCAGCGCAACCTCGCAAAGTTCGTGCAGTGGGCGAATCATGTGGAGTTCATTGAGAACAACCAGCAGATCATGGACATGCTCAACTCTGCTTATGCCACCATCAGCACCAATATCGATGATCTGATCAAGACCCGGCTCCTGCCCTCCATGCAGAACATCGTCAGCGGTGCCGCAGTGGGTGTGCTGAACGTAGTGACCATGGCCAAGAACCTGATCATCGGCATCATCGTGGCCGTGTATATGCTGGCCAGCCGCAAGCGCTTTGTGCAGCAGGCCAAGCTGGTGCTCTACAGCATCTTCAAGCCTCGCTGGGCAGAGCTGATCAAGGAAGAAGTGAAATACGCCGATAAGATGTTCGGCGGCTTCATCAACGGCAAGATCATGGATTCCGCCATCATCGGCGTGCTGTGCTATATCGGCTGCCTGATCTTCAAGTTCCCCAGTGCCCTTCTGGTTTCCGTGATCATCGGCGTGACCAATGTGATCCCCTTCTTCGGCCCGTTCATCGGTGCCGTGCCCGCCACCCTGCTGATCCTCATTCAGAACCCCATCAAGGCGCTGTGGTTCGTCCTGTTCGTTCTGGTGCTGCAGCAGCTGGACGGAAACGTGATCGGCCCCAAGATCCTGGGCAACACCACCGGTCTTTCCAGTTTCTGGGTACTGTTCGCCATCCTGCTGTTCGGCGGTCTGTGGGGCTTTGTGGGCATGATCGTAGGTGTGCCGCTGTTTGCAGTCATCTATGATGTGATCAAAAAGCTGGTCATCTACGGCCTGAAGCGCAACAAGGAGATCGACCTGCTGCAGACTTACCACGACAACTTCGGTGACCCGGAGGACGATGTTCCGGTAGAAACGTCTGCATCGGAAGCACCTCCTGTCGAAACAAATAATCTATAAATCACAATGCCCCGGCATTCCATGTGATATGCTGCCCCTAGAGTAGACAGAGTAAAAAACAAAAGCTCTGAGTACTCTGGGGGTATTTTCATGTCAAGAAAGAACAATCACTATTCACTGTTGACTGCTGCAACAACCGCCGTTACCAGCACCGTCTGTTCATCCAGATGCCGATGCTGGCAGATGCCGATGCAGGCTCATGTCGGTGCCATGAACCGAGCTTCCTGATCCCGATTTTGCACAAAAAATTCGCCGTCTCCTTGTGGAAACGGCGAACAAAAACCTTATATTATTTTTTCTACTTGACAGAATGCACTTCAGTGATTCAGAGCGGGTCCTGTTTTTTTATTTCTGTTTCGTGCAGAGCTTTCTGGCTGCGTTTTATGCCGTCACTCCACGGTCACGCTCTTGGCCAGATTACGCGGCTTATCCACGTCACAGCCGCGCAGAACAGCCATATAATAGGCGAACAGCTGTAACGGCACAATGAGCTGCAGCGGCATCAGGATATCCTCATACTCATCCAGCCGGATCACGGCATCTGCCACGCCTTCCGGCACCACAGCATCCTTTGTGGTAAACAGCAGCACCCTTGCGCCGCGGCTGCGGGTCTCCTTGGCATTGGAAATGGTCTTTTCGTACACCTGTTTCTGGGTGGCCAGTGCGATCACCGGCACGCCATCGGTGATCAGGCTGATGGTACCATGTTTCAGTTCACCGGCTGCATAGGCATCCGAGTGCACATAGCTGATCTCCTTGAGTTTCAGGCTGCCCTCCAGCGAGAGCGCATAGTCGAACCCGCGCCCAATGAAGAAGCAGCTCTGGGTGTTCACATAGCGGCTGGCAAGGTACTTGATCTGCTCACAATCTGCAAGGCGCGGCTTGATGACCTCCGGTGCGCGCAGCAGCTGGGCCGTAAAGCGGCGGGTCTCTGCCTCGCTCAGCCGTCCGCACGCATAGGCCAGCCGCAGTGCAAACAGATACAGCACGCACATCTGCACCATATACGCCTTGGTGGATGCTACCGCGATCTCCGGCCCGGCGTAGGTGTACATTACATAATCTGCGGCACGTGCAATGGAGCTGCCCACCACATTCACGATGGCCAGCACCGGCACGCCGCGGCTCTTGGCCAGCTTGAGCGCTGCCAACGTGTCGCTGGTCTCGCCGGACTGGCTGATGATGATGACCAGATCGTTCTTTTCCAGAATGGGGTCCCGGTAACGGAACTCGCTGGCAATGTCCACCTCGGCGGGCACACGGGCCAACGTTTCGATGGCAGACTTGCCCACCATACCGGCATGCATAGCCGTACCGCAGCCCACCAGATGCACCCGGCCAATACCGCGCAGCACTTCATCGGTCAGCTCCGGGATGCGCAGCACCGGCAGTCCGTCCTCTACACGGGGGCTGACCGTGGCCATAATGGCCGCAGGCTGCTCGTTGATCTCCTTGAGCATAAAGTGGGGATAGCCGCCCTTTTCGGCAGCTTCCATATCCCAGTCCGCCGTCAGCTGCTGGCGCTCCACCGGCTCACCAAATTCGTTGTAGAAGCGGATGCCCTCTGTGGTGCAGACGGCCATATCCCCTTCTTCCAGCACGCTGTATTTCCGGGTATACTTGAGCAGTGCCGGAATATCCGAAGCCACAAAGTTTTCGCCCTCGCCCCAGCCGACGATCAGCGGGCTTTCCCGCTTGACTGCAAAAATGGTGTCCGGGTAATCCCGGAACAGCACGGCCAGCGCATAGCTGCCGCGCACCTTGGCAAGCGCCTGCTGCAGTGCACGCAGCGGGTCACCGGTATAGCAGCTGTCGATCAACTTTACCAGCACTTCGGTGTCCGTCTCACTCTGGAAGGTATAGCCTTTTGCGGCCAAGCGCTCCTTGAGCAGGCCGTAATTTTCAATAATGCCATTGTGCACAATGCTCACACGCGGGGTCGAATGCGGGTGGCTGTTCACATCGCTGGGCTCGCCATGGGTAGCCCAGCGGGTGTGGCCGATGCCGCAGAAGCTTTGTGCCAGCTGCTGCGCCGCCAGCTTTTCCCGCAGGGCGGTGAGCCGTCCTTTGCTTTTTACCACGCGGATGCCGCCGTCCAGCGCAAGCGCCACACCGGCGGAGTCGTACCCGCGATACTCCAGCTTTTCCAGACCATCCAGCAGCACGTCCTGCGCACTGCGCTTACCGACATAACCAACAATGCCGCACATACAAAACACCTCCATACCGACCGTTCCCGCGCAAAAAGGCGCAGTGATACCCAGTCAGCTTCCTAGTACAGTTTATGTTCTTGTATGGCTTTCTTTGAAGGGATCTGTTGCGGTATTGCTGCCGTTTTTTGCCCTTCTCTGCGGCTGGTCTAGCCCTCAGCCGGAGAAACATCCGCCGAATCTTTCGATGATTCCTCTCCTCGTCACCCTCGCGGCTGTCACCCGCGTGGCCCGGCGCTTTGCGTTACCTGTGTGCTGCGCTCTCCCCTTTCTGATGCCCCATTATAGCACAAAGGCTGGCTCAGCGCCAGCCCAAAGTTTTATGAAGTTTCGGCCGCCAGACCAGCCGGTACATCATGAGCATGTTATGCAATGCCCGGTCGTACAGCACAAAGGCAACATTGCCCATGGCCAGCGTTGCCAGCGAGACCGCCAGCGCGGTGGTGCGCAGCTCCTGCGAAATGCTGCCCGCCGGCACCAACAGAAATACCAGCCCGTACATGGCCAGCACTGTGCCGTTGCACAGCAGCAGCTTGCAGACAATGCACAGAACCGCAGGGCGGATGCGCTCAAACTTCGGCTTTGCCAGCGGGTAATACCCCAGCAAAAACACAAAGATCAGCGCTACTTCCTTATCCGGCACGAACAGCAGTGCCAGCAGGCTGACTGCCGCATAGGCCGTCAAAGCCAGCTGCATCCCGCACTCCACGCAGACTGTTGCAACAAGAAAGCCCGCCACTGCAGGCGCAATGAACATGGCAATGGGGATCACAGCTCCCAGCAGCATCAGTGCGACGCACAGCGCCGCCACAATGCCGCAGTAAGCCATGGCCCAGCTTTTTTGATGGTTTTGCTTCATGGGATCTCCCAGTTTTCATGCTCAGCACCGGCTTCCAGCGGGTCCACCGCATGGTGCAGACCAAGCAGCATGATGTTATCCAGCAGGCCGCGGTTCAATTTGATGTCCAGCATACTGTACACGCGAATCAGATCGTTGGCGGCAGCCAGTGCCTGACGGCGGGCATTCTCCACCGCCGCAGCCTGTCCCTGCAGGTCGTTGACTACGAACACGTTGTAGCGGCCACTGCGCTTGTCCATCTCAAAGCGCTCAGCCTTATCCAGCAGGTAAAAAATGCGGCCGATGCTGCTGCCGATGTAGCGCATGCTCTTGCGCTGGCTGGGGTCGTCGGTGGCAAGGGTGGAATACAGTGCACCGTAAATGTTGCTCATGGGTTCAGCGGCAAGAGAGTAGTTCTTGGCGCTCAGGTTCATCTGCACCACGGCCTGATCCCGCTCCTGCACGAACAGCCGTTCCAGCGCCGGGTTCTCCTGCACGGCACGCTCATAGGCGCGGCGCAGCAGCAAACGGTCCACCGCACGGCGCAGGCGCTTGAGCGGCCGCAGCTCGCTGTATTTGCGGTCCTGCAGGTTGTGCCAGCCCAGCAGCACCTCCACCTGTGCGGCCAGCCGGATGCCCTGGGTCTGGCACATGAGCCTGCGCCAGGCCAGTGTGCCCGGGACCCGCTTGCGCTGGCAAGTGGCCTGCCGCCCGGCCAGACTGTCCGAAAGGATGGCAAACAGCACGCCGTTGCTCCGCAGCAGATGGCAGGAATATAATCCGTACGCCTCGTACAGCTGACGTCGCACCCCGCGCAGATAGCGCAGGTAGATATTGTAATCCCGGATGGTGAGCTCCGGCAGATATGGCCGCATCCTACCCTTCATACGCACCTTTTCCTCCTCGGAAGAACCGCAGAATAATAAGGTAAGTATAATCCATTTTCAGCCCGGGTTCAACCATCCTTTGTAAAAAGAGCATGAATTTGTCTCATCTTTGCCGCACGTGGCACGGAACACAGCGTAAAACTTCCTGTGTTTGCGTTCATTTCCATCTCCTGCCAATTCAGATCCCGCTTTGTTTTTTTTTTCGGTAATTACCGGCTGCAATGTAAAAAGCCGCACTGGACAGCTCCGGTGCGGCAGGTAACATTTTTCAATTACTTCTTGTTAAAGCGGTTCGGTGCAGTGCGCTTGCCGTCAAAGCCGGACTTCGGCATCGGCTTTGCAGTGTGCTCAAGCTTGGGCGCGCTGTAGTACATATACAGCTGGCAGGGGATCATGCCGTTGTACATCTTGCGGCGCTTGTTGGCACGCTTGCCGTAGTGGGTCTCAAAATCCATATCGGCAGTGATCGCATACACGCCTGCACAGGGGTGTGCTTCCATCTGCCGGCCCAGCGTGCGGGCCAGCTTTGCAGCACCTTCAATGGTGCTCATGCGCTCGCCATACGGGGGATTCGTCAGCACGATGGCCTCCTGCTTTGCGGCAAAGTCGGCCACATCAGCCACTTCAAAGTGGCAGCGCTTTTCCACACCGGCCAGCTTTGCGTTGGCGTTGGCCAGAGCCACAGCGGCAGGGTCGATATCATAGCCAAAGGCTTCAAAGCCCACATCCAGCTTGGCCTCGGCCAGTGCCTTCTGACGCTGCTCGGCCCAGATGGCTGCCGGCACAAAGCCATAGCGCTCGGCGGCAAAGCGGCGCTTCAGGCCGGGGGCAATGTTCATGGCTTTCTGAGCAGCTTCGATCAGCAGCGTGCCGCTGCCGCAGAAGGGGTCCTCCACCAGACTGTCGCGGCGCACACGGCCAAGGTCTGCAATGGTAGCGGCCAAAGTCTCGCGGATGGGTGCCTCCATGGCGTTGCGGCGGTAGCCGCGCTTGTGCAGGCCCTCGCCGGTGGTGTCCAGCATGATCTCACACTGATCCTTGCGCAGCATGAAGCGGATCTTGTACTCCGCGCCGGTCTCCGGCAGCACAGAGGTGTGGTGCTTTGCCATCAGGCGCTTGACCACAGCTTTTTTGATGATGCTCTGGCAGGCAGGCACACTGGACAGCTGGCTGTTCAGTGAAGAGCCGGTGACCGGAAAGGCTGCGTCTGCGGGCAGCAGCTCCTCCCACGGGATATCGTACACGCCGTCGAACAGGTCATCAAAGGTGGCGGCCCTGTAGCGGGCCAGCAGCAGCATCACGCGCTCCACCGTGCGCAGATTGAGGTTTGCAGCAGCGATCATCTCTGCGCCGCCGGCAAAGCTCAGACGGCCATCGTCCACGCGGATATTCTCTGCGCCGATGCGGGTCAGCTCAAATTTTGCAGTGGATTCACACCCAAAAAAGCAGGGCGCGATCAGTTCAAATTTTGCAGGCATTGTGTTTCCTTTCTTTTATTACGGAAAAAACAGACCTGCCCGATCAAATGAGACAGGTCTGTTTCCGTTATTTTGATCAGGCTTGAAAAGCGCAGGCCTTTCCGCTCAGCGGCGGCCACCGCGGCCGCGAGGCGCATAACCACCGCCGCGGCGGTTATTGGTCTCGTGATCAAGATCGGCCATCTTCTCTTCGCTCTGGCTCTTGAAGCGGCTCATCATGTCCTCAAAACTCATGTTATCGGAACGGACGGGAGCCTTGGGCTGCCATACACGGGGTGCGCTGTCGCGGGCAGGGCCTCTGCCGCCCTCACGCGGGGGGCGGCCAGCGCTGCCGCGGCCTGCACCAAAATGACCACCCTCGCGGGGGCCGCCCGGACGGGGACCACCAGAGCGCGGACCGCCTGCAGGGCCTCTGCCCTCACGCGCCGGGCGCGGAGGCGGCGGCAGCAGGCGCTTGATGGACAGCGCGATCTTGCCATCCGGTGCAATGTTGATCACCTGCACCTTGACGATATCACCATCGTGCAGAACAGCTGCAATGTCCTGCACGAACTCGTTGGACACCTCGGAAATATGGACCATGCCCACACGGCCCTCCGGCAGTGCGACAAAAGCGCCAAACGGCTTTACACCGGTGACGCGGCCCTCGAATACGTTCCCTACCTCAATTGCCAAAACTCAATACTCCTTGTTTTCCATAGAATGGGCAGCAATTCAGCTGCCGGTCACATCCACAAAGATGCGCTCGTTGGGTGCAGCGTAATTGTAAGAATCCCGCGCGACCCACTCGGTGATCTGGTCTGCATCGCCGCTGAGAATGCGCTGCATCTCCTCGTTTTCAGTCTTTTGCTGGGCGATCTGCTCGTTCAGCGTGTCCAGCTCCGCATGTTTGGAGCTGATGGTGACCTGATTGGAAATGTATGCTGCCAGCATACTCAGCAGCAGCAGGACAAAAAACACCCGTACAAGCGTTTTAACGACCACTTTCTTCTTGCGTTTTCTGCGGTCCGGTGCTGCCATGATCTCTTCTGCCCCCGTTGCATTTGACTCTTACTTTAACACATATGAATTATACATCATGCGGCGCTGGTTTGGCAAGTTCTTTTTGCGCTTTTTTGCAGTTCTTTTTGCGCTGCGGCGTAGTTTGCGCGCCTTTCTCCGCCGGGCGCGCCGCCGCTCTGCCGGCCGGAGCACCCGGCGCTGTAAAACGCCTCCCGCTGCACGCAGCGGTGCACCCAGCACAAAGGCTGCTGCACCGGCACCGGCAAAGGCTGCCGCAGCCATGTACCAGCGCAGAACACCGGCACTGCTCTGCCCTGCTGCGTAGCTCTGCACAGCAGCCAGCACAGCACCCATCCACACCAGATCCGGCGCAAAAGCTGCACGCCCTCTGGCCGGGAATACAGCCCGCAGTGCGCCGATACTGGCTCCCAGCACCGTGCAGGCAGCGATCTCCTGCCCAAGGGCTGCAGGCGGCAGTACCGGGATCATCGCAGCAGGCGGCGCAGAAAACCGCCCGCCGGTACGCTAGCCGTATATTCCAGCGTGTCGATGCGGCCGGTGAACTTCGCCTCCCCGGTCTCCAGATCCAGCGCCGCCATGTTCAGCTGCGCCCCGGTCAGGTGCAGCGTACCCTTGCCCGTTTCCATGGCAGCGCTGTCGGCATTGCAGTGCAGTACCTTCTGCACACCGGTCACCGTCAGGCGGGCGCGGCTTTCCAGGATCAGATCGTGCGGCGCGGGCTGCGGGTCTCTGGGTGTTTTTTCCGGCATGGTTCGTCTCCCCTTTTCTGGTGCATCCTATGCACCGGACCGGGGCTTTTATGCCTGCTCGCCCTCTGCAATGATCTCGTACATCTCGCGGGCCACATCCTTGGTGCGCGGCTCCACATCCGAGAGCACCTTTACCTTGATGGGCCGGTTGCCGAAGGTCACTTCGATGATGTCGCCCGCCTTGACGGCCTGACTGGCCTTGGCGATCTTGCCGTTGATGAGGATGCGGCCTGCATCGGCCACCTCGTTTGCCACGGTGCGGCGCTTGATCAGGCGCGAAACTTTCAAATATTTATCCAGACGCATGGATCTTCCTCCTGTTACAAAAAATGCCGCCGCACCCTCTTGCAGGCAGCGGCGGCAAAGCAGATACAGCTTACAGGGTGTCCTTCAGGGACTTGCCGGGCTTGAACACGATGCTGCGGGAAGCGGCAATGGTGATCGGCTCACGGGTGCGGGGGTTGATGCCCTGACGCTCGGCGCGCTCACGCACCTCAAAGGTGCCAAAGCCGGAAATGGTGATCTTTTCGCCCTCAGACATGGCCTTGCTCAGTGCTTCAAACACAGCATTGACAGCCTGCTCAGCACTCTTCTTGCTCATCTCAGTGTTCGCAGCAACCTGTGCGATCAGATCGGTCTTCGTCATAAAAATACCCTCCAGATTTGTTACTTGGTGTTCTTTTTTTCTCTATCGGAGCAGGTCACTCGACCTGAGTACCGCTTTGTTCTTTCTGCGCCAGCAGTTCTGCACAATAGCGCTTGGATGCAAAGGTCAGCGCTTCCTCCGCGTCCACACCTGCCAGCCGCATGGCATTGGCCGCAGCAAACAGCAGTTCTCCCGCCGCCTGTGCGTCCTGTTCCCGGTTCCAGTCGTCCAGCGCTGCCTGCAAAGCCTGCCGTGCCGTTTCCGGCACAGACTGCTCTGTCCCGCAGCGGTCGGCACGCTTCTGCAGCTTCTGGGCACGCATCAAAGCAGGCAGCGTAACCGGCACTGTGCCCAGCTCATCAGCCAGAGTGGTGCGGCCCTTTTCCTTATTTTTGAGCGCATCCCAGCCGTTTATACCCGCATTTTGTGCCGCCGAGGACGCAAAGATGTTCGGATGCCGGAACACCAGCTTCTCGCACACCTCACGACAGACATCCTCAAACGTAAAGCGCCCGCGCTCTTCTTCGATCACCGCATGGAACGCCACCTGCATCAGCACATCGCCCAGCTCTTCCTGCATCAACTGCGGATCGTCAGCATCAATGGCCTCCAGCGCTTCGCAGGTCTCTTCCAGAAAGTTCTTCCGGATGGAAGCATGGGTCTGTACCTTATCCCACGGACAGCCGTTCTCCGGGTCCCGCAGGATACGCAGAATTTCCAGCAGCTGCTCTGCCGTATAGGGTGCCTTTGGCTGCCAGTCCAGCACAGCGTTCACCTGCCTTGTAAAAGATACTGTATATTGTATCGCATCTCATGCAGTTTTGCAAGACAAAGTGCGCAAATTTCCCGCATTTCGCCTGCATTTTCCGCTCGCAAAAACAGGACGGTGTCCTGTGGGGAGCGCCGCCCTGTTGCTGAACCGTTTTATTACAGCTGTGCACCGCACTTGTTGCAGAACAGTGCATCGTCCGAGACGGGAGCACCGCACTGCGGGCAGGCTTTGTGCTCTTCCGGCACAGCTTCGGCAGCAGGGGCTTCCGGCTGGTCGGCAGGAACTTCCTCGTGCACCACATATTCCGCCTCGGCAGCTTCCGCCGGGGTCAGGGATGCTTTCAGGCGGGCGATCTCCTGCTCGATGTGATCGATCATCTCGATATACCTATCCACCAGCGGCTGGTTCTCTTCCTTGCCCTTGGCCAGACTGTACACCAGTGCGCCCAGCTGGCGCTGTGCCTTGAGCAGCTTGCCCTGCTCATTTACGATCAAAGCCTGAGTCTTGCCCTTTTCGGCCAGATCCAGCGCAGCGTTCTTGCCTTTTTCGGCATATTCCAGACCCATTTCCTTGATCTTGTTGAAATCCATAAAAGACACCTCTCTTACTATCGGCCTGTTTATCGTGGGCCATGTGCGGATGTTATCTCCATTATAGCGCACAAGCCGCTCATTTGCAACGAACGGGCCGCATTTTTTACAGTTCGGTGCCGGTTTGGAAACAATTTTTTCGCATTCGGCCTAAATTTACACGATAAGTTCACACATCGGCATTCTGTGCCCTGCGGTCGGCTGCGCCGCCGTAGAATTCCCGCAGCATGCTGTCCTCCGGCAGCAGCTCCAGCTCCAGCGGTGCCACATGCTCAAAGCGGCGGGCTGTCTCGTCCCACAGCTCTGCATTGTGGCCTTCCAGCGTGAACTGACGGCGCACCACGCCCAGCAGCTTGGAGATCAGGCCCAGCTCGTAGGTAAAGGAGGTATCCAGCAGAAAATCTGCCGTGGTCTTGAAGCCCTTGATATACCGCGTCTCACCGTCCAGCACGCGGTCCCACATGGCAAGGGTCTTTTCCGGGCTGCGGCCGCGCGCTGCAGCGTCCCGCAGGGTGCGGCGGCACAGGCGGATATCCTGCGTGTTGATGACGCGGCGGCCATCGATGCAGTATTCCTCCCGCAGGCCTGCATAGATGCGGTAGATGTCGTCGCCCTTTACAAGGCCGGTCAGCTCCGGGTTCAGCGCATGGATGCCCTCCACGATGCATACACCGCCCTGCAGGTCGATGGGCTCCACCTCTGCCGAGCGCTTTTCGGCAGAGAAATCGTAGATGGGCAGCACGGTCTTGCCCGTCTCGCTCAGCTCCCGCAGGCACTGCTTGATGAGAGGCAGATCCAGCGTATCGGGGTTCTCGTAGTCCAGCGTGCCGTCCGGCAGG
The DNA here is from genome assembly GCF_003478175.1 of Faecalibacterium sp. OF03-6AC. Classification (NCBI taxonomy): domain Bacteria; kingdom Bacillati; phylum Bacillota; class Clostridia; order Eubacteriales; family Oscillospiraceae; genus Faecalibacterium; species Faecalibacterium sp. OF03-6AC. The sequence continues at coordinate 148,047 of NZ_QUEN01000005.1, forward strand.
CGCGGATAGAACTCTGCGCCTTTGAAGAAATTATCCAGACTGACCACCTGCGCCGGGGTCCCGCGCTTTTGCAGAGCCTTTGCAATGCAGTGGGCGCTGGTGGTCTTGCCGCTGGCCGACGGGCCGGTGAGCATGACGATCTTTGCGCCGGAAAGCTGCACTTTCTGGGCGGCGTAATCTACCCTTTGGGCATAGCTCTGCTCACTCAGGTCGGCAAGTGCCTGCGGGCTGCGGGCTGCCACATTGTACAGATCGATCTCAACCAGACGTTTGGGTACCCAAATCGTGATCATAAAAATCAGCCACTCCTTTTTTGCGTTCCAGCACCTCCGCAAAACGCTGGATATATTCGTTCGGATACTTAAAATTGAAAATGCGCTGCATCCGTTTGCCGCCGTCGGCCACCAGCTTGGTGCTGCCGCCTGCACCGGCGGAGAGGATGGTCTGGACTTCCTCCATGATATAGATGTTGTAATATCCCTCGTGGCCCGGCTTGCACCAGCCCACGTTTTCCAGGTTCTGCAAGGTATTCTTCTGGCGGTAGAGGTAGTAGGGCCGATAACCCGCCTCGGCCAGCAGATGGCACTTTTCCAGCATGGCGGCTACATCGGCGTAGTCGTTCTCCTTCTGGTCCTCAATGACGATGCGGGAAGCGCGCTTGAGGGTGAGGGTGTGCACGGTGATGTTCTCCGGGTCCAGCGCGATGGCCTGCCGCAGGCTGCGCTCAAAACTTTCCACCGTATCGCCGGGCAGACCGGCGATCAGGTCCATGTTGATATCATCATGACCGGCCTTGCGCGCTTCGGCATAGCAGTCCAGAATGTCCTGCGCCGAGTGCTTGCGCCCAATGCCCGCCAGCACCTCGTCCGAGAAGGTCTGCGGGTTGATGGAGATGCGGGTAGCGCCGTATTCCTTGATGACCGCCAGCTTTTCGGCATCCGTGCAGTCCGGACGGCCTGCCTCCACCGTATATTCCACGACCTTCGAGAGGTCAAAATTCGCCCGGACCGTGCCCATCAGCTGCCGCAGCTGGTCGGCAGACAGGCTGGTGGGCGTGCCGCCGCCAATGTAGATGCTGCAAAGGGTAAGCCCCGCCTTTTCTGCCTGAATGCGGATCTCTTCCACCTCTTTGCACAGGCAGTCCACATAGGGCTGCACCATCTTGCGGTCGCGGTCCAGATTGCAGCTGACAAAGCTGCAGTAGCTGCACCGGGACGGGCAGAACGGGATGCCGATGTACAGGCTGTAGGTCCCGGGTTCATTGCCCACTTTCAAAATCGGCTCCTGCAGGTCGGCAATGGCCTTGGCCATCTGGTATTTCTGCTGGGAGCAGTCGAACCGGTCAAGGAAAAAGTGGTCGATCTCCGCTTCCGTCCAGCCTGCGGCGCGCTTGTCGTGGATGAGCCGCACCGGGCGCACACCGGTCATTTTGCCCCATGGCGGGCGGATGCCGGTCCAATCCCGCAGCAGATCATAGGTCAGGCTGGCAAGGCTGAATTCCGGGGTCTCGCCGCCCTGTTCCACAGGCGCGGGCAGCGGTGCGTGTCGTTCAGCACTTCTGCCGTCCTGACGCACCAGTGCATGCAGACCGTCCGGCGTTTTTTCTGCCCAGACGCAGTCCTCGGCGTTCTCCGGCGGGGTGAGGGTGAGCGGTGCCATGGGGTAAAACAAACGCACCAGATGCTCCACTTCGTAGCCGGAAGGCAGGCCGGTAATATAAATCTTCATGTTGTTCACTCTTTAAAATAAATCATTGTTGCCGCGCACAGCGCTGCGGATGAAGTAATTGTTGTCCAGTTCATCGCCAAAGGTGGAGAACTCGCCATGGCCGGGCAGCACCTGCGTACTGCGCGGGATGGGCAGCTTTGCCAGTTTACGCAGACTCTCGGCCATCTGTGCACTGCTGCCGCCCTCCAGATCGGTACGGCCGATGCTGCCTGCAAACAGGGTATCGCCGCAGAAGAGATACTCGCCGCACAGCAGCACCACGCCGCCGGGCGTATGGCCGGGCGTGTGCCAGACCGTGAACTGCAGCTCGTCTACCGAGACAGTCTCCCCTTCTGCGTAGCCGCAGTCCGCTGCGTTCAGCGGATACATGCGGTCGCCTGCAAGGTCGGCAGCCTCACAGTAGAGCTTTGCGTTCCACTCGGTGCGCAAGGCTTCGGCGCTGCCCACATGGTCGTAGTGGCCGTGGGTGCACAGGATGGTGGTGAGCTGCGCATTGTTTTCCTTTAAAATTTTATCGTAGGTCTGCGCATCTGCCGCCGGATCAATGATCACGGCATGGCCTGCGTCGGAAATGAGCAGGAAGGTATTGGTATACAGCGGCGCAGCGCCCGGAATATGAAAAGCCTGCATGGCGGTCACTCCTTTTTCTTCCACTCGTCGGTATCGATGATAATGGTGCAGGGTCCTTCGTTCACAAGAGCCACCTGCATGTCCGCGCCAAACTCGCCGTGCTGAACATCCTTCAGGCCCTGTTTGTTCATCTCTGCAAGGAACAGCTCATAAGCATCCACGGAGAGCGGCGGCTTTGCGGCCTTGATAAAGCTAGGCCGGTAGCCTTTTTTCGTGTCGCCGTAAAGGGTGAACTGGCTCACCACCAGAGCCGAATAGCCAAGGTCCTTTGCGCTGAGATTCAGCTTGCCCTCTGCGTCCGGAAAGATGCGCAGGCCCGCGCATTTATCGGCAAGCTTGGGCACGATGTCCAGACTGTCGGTATCCCTGACACCCAGCAGGATCATAAGGCCCGGCCCGATGGCCCGCGGCTCACCGCCGTTTACCCGCACACTGGCGGAAGAGACCGCCTGAATGACTGCACGCATGTTTTAGCTCCTTGTCACCTTGAGCACGTCCTTTACCTTGGAAAGTCTTGCGACCACACGGTTGAGGTGCTCGGTATTGTTGATGCCGATGGTCAGGCTGACCATGGCGCAGTTGTTTTCCACCTGACGGGCGTTCACCGCATAGATGGGCACCCGGATATCCGCCAGCGCAGCCAGCACATCCTGCAGCAGCTCGTTGCGGTTCAGCGCGATGATCTCAATGCCGGCCTTATAGCTGTCCTTGACGCTGTCGGCCCAGTACGCCTTGACCCAGCGGGGGGCGTTGGTGGGATCCTTCATGCTGGAAATGGCGTTCACGCAGCTCTGCTTGTGGATAGAAACGCCAAAGCCGCGGGTGATAAAGCCCACGATGGGGTCGCCCGGCAGCGGGCTGCAGCACTTGGCAAACTTGATGGGGGTGTTATCGAAGCCTTCCACCACCACGCCGTCGGTAGCGTGCACACGGCTCAGATCCACCTTAGGCAGGTCTTCCCCGGCCTTTTCCTCCGAAGTTTTCAGCTTCTGCCACTCCTCCTTGAGCTTGGGCAGGCAGTTGGCAATGGTCATGCCGCCGTAGCCGATGGCGGCATAAAGCTCCTCGGCATTGTTCTGGCGCAGGCGGCGGGAACAGCTGTTGATAAAATCGTCCAGCTGGTCGTCCGGAATGATGATCATTTCCCTGCGCAGCTCACGGGCCAGCGCATCACGTCCCTGCGTGATATTTTCCTCGCGGCGCATCTTTTTGAACCAGTTTCGGATCTTGCTCTTCGCTTCGCTGGTGCGCACGATCTTGAGCCAGTCGCGGCTGGGGCCTTTGTCCGCCGGGCCAAGGATCACTTCGATGATCTCGCCGGTGGAAACGATGTGGTCGATGGGCACCATGCGGTTGTTCACCTTGCAGCCCACCATGCGGTTGCCCACCGCCGAATGGATCGCATAGGCAAAATCGATGCAGGTGGCGCCGGTGGGCAGGTTGATGACATCGCCCTTGGGGGTAAAGGCAAACACTTCCTCCGGCAGCAGGTCGCTCTTGAGGTCGTGCAGCAGATTGCCGGAATCCTCGCTGACGCGCTGGTTTTCCAACAGCTGGCTCACCCATGCCAGACGTTCGTCCAGCTTGTCGTGGCCATCCAGACCTTCTTTATACTTCCAGTGGGCCGCAACGCCGTACTCGGCCTGCTCGTCCATCTTGCGGGTGCGGATCTGCACCTCAAAGGGGATGCCCTCGTGGCCGATGACGGTGGTGTGCAGGCTCTGGTAGCCATTGGGCTTGGGAGTGGAGATATAGTCCTTGAAGCGGTTGGGCAGCGGATGGTACATATCGTGGATGAGGCCCAGAGTGCTGTAGCACTCGGCCAGCGTATCCAGAATGACACGCACCGCATAGATATCGTAGATTTCATCAAAGGACTTGTTCTGCATGATGGTCTTGCGATAGATGCCGTAAATGCTCTTGACGCGGCGCTTGATGGTGGCACCCTCAATGCCGCTCTCGGCCAGCCGCCGCTCGATCACACCGGACACCTTTGCAAGGAACTCCTCGCCTGCACGCTCACTGAGCATCCGGCTGATCTCCTCGTAGCCCACAGGGTCAAGGTAATGCAGGCTGCGGTCCTCCAGCTCTTCCTTCACGTTCAGGATGCCCAGACGGTTGGCGATGGGGGCATACACCTCCATGGTCTCGCGGGCTTTATCGCGGCGCTTCTGTTCCGGCCATGCATCACCGGTGCGCATGTTGTGCAGCCGGTCGCACAGCTTAATGATCATCACGCGCACATCGCGGCTCATGGCCAGCAGCATTTTGCGCAGGTTTTCGGCCTGCAGTTCTTCAATGTTGGAGAACTGGATCTTGGTCAGCTTGGTCACGCCGTCCACCAGCAGGGCAACTTCCTCGCCAAAGGCAGCTTTCAGGTCGTCCAGCGTAGTGGGAGTGTCCTCCACCACATCGTGCAGCAGGGCCGCAGCAATGCTCTCGGAGTCCATACCAAGATCCAGCACCAGCCGTGCCACAGCCAGCGGATGGCAGATATACGGCTCGCCGCTGCGGCGGCACACCCCCTTGTGGGCAGTGTTGGCAAGGTCATATGCCTTTTCGATCATCTCCATATTGTAGGAGCGGCCGCTGGCCTTGATGGCCTCACACAGCTTTTCCCAGGTAACGATCTCCGGCCGCACCTCCGAAGGCAGAGTTCCTTCCGGTGCATCGGCCAGCTGTGCTGTTGCAGAAACGGTAGCCGTTTCCTGCACCGGTACCGGCTGATGCAGGTGGGTCTTTGCGGAGTAGAGATCCTCTTCCCGCACCGGCTTCGGTGCAGGGACAGCAGTTTTCTTTCCCTCTGGCATTTTACATTCCCTCCAAACATTTCAGGACCGGGGCATCGGCAAGGTTCTTTTTGCCCTGCGCAGGCACAAGATCCAGATATTTTGCTCCGCCCTTTTCCACCGTGGCGATCAGTCCCACCTGTTCCAGAGCCGTGACCGCCACCAGCGTTTTGCCTGTATTTTCCTCGCCCAGTTTTGCGCACAGCGGCTGCAGATCTTCTGCGTGCCAGCGGCGCGCCTGCAGCTCACGGTACACTGTGACGATATCACTGCGCTCAGGCGTAATAAGCTTTTTCTGTTCCTCGGTCAGGGGTGTGCCGCGGCGCAGCGCCGCCACAAAAGCAGCCTGCTCCGCAAGCTTTGTGCCCAGCCCTGCCGGGTGCAGGTCCAGAATGCGGCCCGAAAGCTGTGCGCCCCGGGGCGAATCGTAGACCGAAAGGTTCAGCGCAGCATCCACCACATCGCCCATGGCATAGGGCAGCTGTTCCGGCGGCATACCGAACCACACGGCATACACGCTGGCATTGCCCTGCCGCAGGCGCAGGCGGCTGTGCCTGCCCTCCGATACCGGGTATACCCCATCCAGCACGGCGTTCTGCAAAAGGAACACCGGGGTCGGGTTCTCGGCCCCATAGGGAGCCAGCTGGTCGAGCTTCCGCACACTTTCCACGGTCACACGGTCCAGATGGATGGGCAGGTCGCACTCCAGCGGGGTGGTATGCAGCACCGGGCATTCCCGTGCTGCCCAGTCGTTCAGGCGGCGGCGCAGAGCGGGCAGATTTTCTTCCCGCACCGAAAGGCCCGCAGCCATGGCATGGCCGCCGTAGCGGATGAGCAGATCTGCGCAGGCACCAATGCAGGCATGCAAATTGAAGCCCTGCACGCTGCGTCCGCTGCCCTTGCATTCGCCGTGCTCGTCGATCGTCACCACGATCACAGGTCGGCCGGTGCGTTCCACCAGCCGGGATGCCACGATGCCAATGACACCGGGGTGCCAATCGCGGCCCCACAGCAGCATCACGCGGTCTTCCAGCCGCTCCGGTTCCTGTTCCAGCAGTTCCTGCGCGGCCTTGAAGATCTGCAGCTCTGTCTCCTGACGCTTTGTATTGATCTCGTTCAGTTTATGGGCCAGCTCTGCGGCGCGGTCCGGGTCCTCACACATCACCAGCTGCAAAGCCGTAACAGCGTTGTCCATGCGGCCAGCCGCATTGATGCGGGGCGCAATGGCGTAGCTGACATTTTCTGCGGTGACCGGTTTGCCCGCAAGGCCCACCTCTTCCAGCAACGCTTCCAGACCCGGACGGTCCGTGTTCTGCAGCTGGCGCAGGCCCGCCTTGACAAGGGTGCGGTTTTCGCCGGTAAGCGGCATCACGTCCGCCACAGTACCCACAGCGGCAAGGTCGCCGCAGTAGTCCAGCATTTCTTCCGGCGGGCAGCCATCCAGTGCGGCACACAGCTTGAACGCCACGCCCGCACCGCACAGGCCCTTGAAGGGACTGGTGTCGTCCTCACGACGGGGGTCTACCACGGCAATGGCCTTGGGCAGAGTTTCCGGCGGCAGATGATGGTCGGTAATGATCAGGTCAATACCCAGTTCAGCGGCATAATCGGCTTCTTCCACAGCAGAAATGCCGTTATCCACCGTCACGATCAGCTTGCAGCCCTTATCGTGGATGGAACGGATGGCATTGCGCGAAAGGCCGTAGCCGTCGCCCTCGCGGCTGGGCAGCATACATTTTACGGTAGCCCCCATGCCCTTGAGATGCTGGTACAGCAGGGCCGTGGCCGTCACGCCGTCCACGTCATAATCGCCGAACACCACAATGGTCTCGCCCTCGTCAATGGCCCGCCAGATGCGCTCGCAGGCCTTGTCCATATCGGTGAGCAGCGAAGGGTCGCTCAATTCTTCCTCACCGGCAAGCAGGGTCAGTGCTTCGGTAGGGTCGGTGATGCCGCGGGCCGTCAGCACGCCCGCCAACAGGGCATTTTCCTTCTGCTGGGCGGCAAGGGCGGCCGCATATTTTTGCTCGCTCCACGGCTCGTCGTCCTGTGCGTTATATTCCAGTTCTTCGGTGGCCTGCTCCGCAATCGCCTGCGTCAGCTCCCGCAGCGCGGCACGGTCCAGCGGCTTCAGATTCCATGCACGGTAGGTCATTCAAAATTTCCTCCCGTCAGGCCGTCGTTGGCCAGCATTCCCTGCAGGGCAGCGATCTCAGAAGAGACATCCATCGCTACATCCGAGAGCAGCGTATCGTACAGGGTGTCGTAGGCCTGATTCAGCGTGTGAAGGATGCCCGCGATATCGCGGCGGATGGTCTCGGCGTTTTCGCCCTGCTGGCCCTGCACATCGTTGTAGGTGTGCAGCAGCTTGAGGGTGGTGGGGATATAGTATTCCGCAAAGCGGCGGGCCTTGGGCAGGCTTTCCGGGTGTGCTTCCAGCCAGTCACAGATGGCAGTGGTGGTGGTCTGCATATGGTCCAGCTCTTCGCGGCCCTGCGCATCCTGCATCAGCTGTTTTTCCTGCTGCAGCACGGCGGCAAAGCGGCGCGCCGTTTCCAGATTGAGCGGCACATCGTCTGTTTTTTCTGTCGCCGGTTCCGGCTGCGGCGGTGCCTTGGAGGCTGCGGCAGCTTCCTGCGCGGCACGGTAATCCTCAGCAGTCAGGTAAAGCTTTTCCGCTTTTTCGTCCACCCATGCACTCAGCCAGCCATTGCGGATGAATCTGCGCACCCGCTTGAGGGCACGGGCCTTTTTCTCGTCCACGGCTTCCAGCGGCAGGCCCTTTTTGCAGTCAAAGCCTTCTGCTGCCTCGGCCAGACGGAGCAGCGTCTTGCTGGCCTTCAGGCGGGATGCACCGGCAGTGATCATCCACACGAACACGGCGGTGACAGCCGCAAAGCACCAGCCGGTGATCCGCACCGCCCCCAGCGCAAAGCTGCCCATGGCTGCAGCATTTTCAGCCATAAAGCTGTCCTGCAGAAGAGCCTGCAGAACAGCCGTATTGGGCGTAAACAGGCCCGCCGCACCCAGACAGGAAACCGCCGTGATGCCAAAGATCACCGTAAACGTAATGCCGACTGCCAGCAATGCGCAGCCTGCGCTGTAGCGCTTTTTGGCACTGGCGCGGATCTCATCTGCCGGGGTCGTCTCTGCCTTGCCGAACATCTGCCGGAACCAGCCGGAAACACCTGCGGCCTGCGCGTTGATATCGTCCTCATTCAAGCCCTGTTTTTTCGTATTCTGCGCATTCTGGCGGCTGCGGTAGTATTCATCCCGGCTTCTGCGGAACGCCTTTGCCGCTTCGCCAAGGCCAAAGTTTGCAGCATTCACCGCCGCACGGCCCACACCATAGGCGCGGTCGCCAATGTCCTCCCCTTTGCCCTCAAAGCCATGGGCAAAGGCATCCGACACGGTATCGCCAAAGGCGCGCAGCTGGTCTTCCAGCTCCTGCTGCACCTGACGGCCCTCATTTTCCCTCATTGTATCGTTTTCACGATCGTTCATCAAATTCTTCTCACCCTTCTGCCGGTGCATACCGGCTGATGATGGCGCGGGCCACCCGCAGGCCATCCACGGCGGCGCTCATGATGCCGCCCGCATATCCGGCACCCTCGCCGCAGGGATACAGACCTGCCAGCTGGGTGCATTCAAAATTTTCTTCCCGCTTCAGCCGCACCGGGCTGCTGGTGCGGGTCTCAAGACCCGTAAGGATCGCTTCCGGCGCGGTATAACCCGCAATTTTGCGCTCGTAGGCGCGCAGGCCCGCCCGCAGCGTTTCGGCCAGCTCCTGCGGCAGCAGTGCACCGAGGTCTGCCGCAGCAACGCCGCGGTCATAGGTAGGCTGCACGCGTCCAATGTTCAGCTGGCCGCGCCCTTCCAGAAAGCTCTGGATGTTCTCTGCCGGAGCGGCATACTCCCCTGCACTGCGCCCAGCGGCGTAGGCTCTGGCTTCCAGTTCCCGCTGGAACGCGATGGCCCGGCGCGGATCGTCTGCAAAATCCTTGCCGCCCACGCTCACCACCACGGCCGCGTTGGCATTTTTGCCATTGCGGGCGTGAAAGCTCATGCCGTTGGTCACTACACGGCCTTCCTCGCTGGCCGATGCCACCACCTGCCCGCCGGGGCACATGCAGAAGGTGTAAACGCACCGCTCCCCCACATGCTGGGAGAGCTGATACTCGCCCCGCGGCAGAGCCGGATGCCCGGCAGCCTCGTGATATAAGCTCTTTTCGATCTCACTCTGCAGATGCTCGGCGCGGAAGCCCACGCTGAACGGCTTGCATTCCAGCTGCAGGCCGCCGTCCATCAGCATCCCGAAGGTATCGCGGGCCGAGTGGCCCACCGCGAACACTAAAGCTTCGCAGGCAAAGGTGCCATTTGTGGTAAAAATGCCGGTGAGCTGACCATTTTTCTGTTCAAAGCCGGTCAGGGCCGTGTTGAAATGCACCTCACCGCCCAGAGCTTCGATCTCCTTGCGGATAGAGGTGATCACACCGCGCAGCAGGTCGGTGCCCACATGGGGCTTCTGCTTCCAGGCGATCTCCTCCGGCGCACCGTGCTGCAGGAACACCTCGGTGACAAAACCGCACAGCTCATCGCCGATGCGGGTGGTCAGCTTGCCGTCCGAGAAAGTACCGGCACCGCCCTCGCCAAATTGAATGTTCGCATTCACATCCAGTTCGCCGGTAGCAGAAAAATGTTCCACTGCCTTTACGCGCTTGTCCAGCGCCGGGCCGCGCTCCAGCACAATGGGCTGATAGCCCTGCCGGGCCAGCAGCAGCGCTGCAAACAGGCCCGCCGGGCCAAGGCCGCACACCACAGGCCGATGTGCCAGTGGCTGGATGCCATTCTGCACCGAAAAATCCACCTTCTGCTGCAGAGAAGCATCACCACAGCGGGCTGCAAAAGCCGCTTCCTCGGCAGGTTCTTTCAGGGTGACAGCCACGGTATACACCAGCTTGGGCTGGCCGTGGCGGGCATCCACCGAGAGCTTTGCCACGCCCAGATGCTGCACCTTTCCGCGCGGGATGCGGGCGGCGTGCAGGGCTTTTTCAAATGCCTGCGGCTCTCCGGCAGAGAGCGGCAGACGGATGTTGCGAACCAGAATCATGTTATCGTGTGTTCCTTTTTGTTTCAGTTGCTTTCGATGCGGCACTGCAGCACATAGCTGCCCAGTGCAAAGATCTTGCCGTTGGAGGGCACATACAGGCGGCAGGCGATGTTCTGCTCGCCGGTCGCCACCGAGAAATCCTCGGCATCGATCTCAATGACCACCTGCTCCGGGGTCAGCGTTTCGATCGCACCCTTGGGGCCACAGAGCGTTACATTCATCAGGCGTTCGGTCTGCACCGTCAGCTGGTAGGTAGAGGGCAGGTTGACCACCTGCACGCAGGTATTGGGCAGGTTCATGGTCTTGGTGCCCAGATTGGAACAGTCAAAGCTGACCGTAATGGTGGAAATGTTATCCAGCAGATAGATGTCTGCGGGCAGGTCGATGGGCAGCTCATAGCTCTTGTTCAGTGTAAAGGTGGAAAGGTCGATATTGCCGATGGGCAGCGTGGACAGCATATCGATCTTGGCTGCCGGACCTGCCACCTTGAGCTGCTTGCGGCTGAGTGCATATACCAGCACCGAATCATCAAAATCACGCGGTGCATTGATGAAATTCACGTCCACCGGCAGCGTTGCCATCTTGTACACCTGCAAGGTCACATCCACGCTGTTCTCTTCCAGCTCCGTGTACTCAAACTTGACTTCCTTGCCGCCGGAGGTATAGAAGCGCAGCGGCGTGTTCAGCGTGACGGACTCGGTCAGTTCGCCGCTGTAGGTCACCTCTGCTGTGCAGGTAGCAACTTTATCCAGCTCACTGCTGGGGCCGGAAAGGGTGATATTCTCCTTGGAAACATCCGTACTATAAAGGATATAGCCGTCCGCGATGGTCAGGTAGTTGGTGGTAATGGTAACGGGCAGGGTCTTTTCCTCCACCACGTCAAACACCACATCCACCGTGTTGTCATTGCCTTCCATGGTCACGGTCACACCGTTCAGCAGGCCGTTGGCACCGCGTACCAGCAGGCGCAGGGTCTTTTCGCCGCTGTCGCGTACGCTGGAAAAATCCGGGTAGACCACAAAGTCGGAAGCCGTCAGCCCGCCGATGGTGTAGCCGTCGCCGGAGATCTTCAGGTTCACGGTCTTGTCCTGTGCGCTGACGATGCTCAGGCCCCGGGAGGTGTAAGCAGCGGAATCGTAGGTATAATCCACCGGCACATTGTAAATGGTGTTGGTGGTGCCGGGCTGGACGATGATCGTGACCACCATCCATGCAACGATGGCGCCCAGCACCGAAAGTGCCAGCCGGATGCGGCGGTCGTCCAGAATGTTTTTCTTATGGGCGACCGCAGGCTTTGCGCCATTTTTCTTGTTGGGTTCGTTGTTCATTGCGCATCGTCCTCCTTCTGGCTGACCCATTTCCACAGACGGTCCAGCTGACCGCGCCAGCCGCTGACCGTCGTCTTTTCGGTGGTGGTCTCCTTAGGGATCATCTCATCCACCAGACGGGTATACAGGGTCTGGCGGTCAAAATGGCGGATCAGCACGCCGTTCTTTGCCATGGAGATGATGCCGGTCTCCTCGCTGACCACGATGGCGATGGCGTCGGAATTTTCGGCAATGCCAAGGCAGGCGCGGTGACGGGTGCCCATATCCTTGCCAAGATCCAGATTGTTGGAAAGCGGCAGCACACAGCCCGCGGCTTTGATGCGGCCATTCTCAATGATGGCAGCACCATCGTGCAGGGGCGTGCCCTCGTAGAAAATGGTGCCCAGCACTTCCAGATTGACCGCACTGTTCACCGGCGTGCCGGTGCGCACGATCTCCGAAAGGTTCGTGTGGCGTTCCAGCACAATCAGTGCACCGGTCTTGGTCTCAGAAAAGCGCTCTGCCGCATCGCAGATGGCAATGATGGCGCTGCGCCATGCACCTTTCAGGCTGGGATCGTTATAGCGGCCTTTGACATTGAACAGCTTGGCGGCCCACTGGTCGGTCTGGCCCATGCGCTCCAGCGCACGGCGGATCTCTGGCTGGAACAGCACCACCAGCGTCAGCAGGCCTACCTGCAGCAGTGAGTTCAGCAGCCATGTAACGGTACGCATGTTCAGCGTTTCTGCCACCAGATAGACGGCCATCACCAGCAGCGCACCCTTGAACAGCTGGCCGGCGCGGGTGCGGTTGACAATGCCCAGCAGCTGGTAAATCAGGAAGGAAATGATGATGATATCCAGCAAATCGACCAGTTTGAAGGTCTGGAAATTTGCAATGATCGCGTTCAGAGTCATTGGTACACGCTCCCGTTTACAGTGTTTCGATCAGGGCAACAGCGTGGGCGGCAATGCCCAGCCCCTCACCGGTAAAGCCCAGATGTTCCTCGGTGGTGGCCTTTACACTCACGGCATCCACCGGCAGGCCGAAGGCATCGGCCAGATTCTGGCGCATGGCCGGAATGTACGGCGCAAGCTTGGGCCGCTGACACAACAGCGTCGCGTCGATATTTTCAATGCGGAAGCCGTGCTCCTTTAAAATTTCGGCCACACGGCGGGCCAGCTTCAGGCTGTCGGCACCGGAGTAAGCCGGGTCATTGTCCGGGAAATGCTGGCCGATATCCCCCAGCGCAGCGGCACCCAGCACAGCATCCATCACCGCATGGGCCAGCACATCTGCATCCGAGTGGCCCAGCAGGCCTTTTTCAAAAGGCACTTCCACGCCGCCCAGGATCAGCTTGCGGCCTTCCACCAGACGGTGCACGTCATAACCATGTCCAATGCGCATTTTGTGTTCCTCTTTCTGATCCGGGCGGGGCAAGTCCTCGCGGGTCGTGATCTTATAATTGGCGTAATCGCCCTGCGTCAGCTGCACGGCGCGGCCGGTCAGCTCGAACAGGCTGCAGTCGTCGGTGACAAGGCGGGCTTTTTCGGCATCCAGCTCTTCCAGCGCAGCAAGGTACTCTGCGCGGTCAAAGCACTGAGGGGTCTGCACCGCATACAGGGTGCTGCGGTCGGGCGTTGTGTACACAAGGCAGGCATCCGGCACGGTCTTTCCGTTGCCGCGCGCTGCAGCCTTGATGGTATCCTTTACCGGTACGGCAGGTGCAGCTGCGCCGCACCTGGCCGCTGCTTCCAGCGCTGCTGTGATGACGGCCTGACTGACGAAGGGTCTTGCCGCGTCGTGCACTGCCACAAGCTCCCCTGCTGCCGCCAGCACGCCGTTTTTTGCGCTCTCGGCGCGGGTGGTGCCGCCCGTTACGATCTGCACAGGCTTTGTGCAGTCTGCTGCCTGCTGCTCCACAAAGGCGCGGTTCTTACCGGCCACCAGCACGATCTCCGTGACAAGCGGGTCCTGTTCAAACGCGCGGATGCTGCGGTGCAGCACGGTCTCGCCGCCCAGATCAAAGCTGAGCTTGTCAAAGCCCATGCGTGTGGAAGACCCCGCCGCCACCAGCACTGCGGATACTCTCTTTTCCAATTTCTTCACCTGCCCAATTCCTATAGTAAGCCATATTTTATTATAGCGTATAACTTCCCAAACTGCAACCAATATTCTACAGCAAAAATGCCCCTCTGCACACAGCAGAGGGGCACAAACTTGTTCTTGATGGAGTTTACTTCAGGATCGGCTCAATGGCAGCAGCCAGAGCATCCTTCTGTGCCTGTGCTTCAGCCAGATCCTTGCCCAGAGTGGTGAAGTAGGTCTTGATCTTCGGCTCCGTGCCGGAGGGACGCACCACAACGGTAGCGCCGTTTTCCAGTGTGTAGATCAGCACGTTTGCAGCGGGCAGGCCGGTCTCCTCGGGCTTCTTGTAGTCGGTCACCTTGACCACCTTGTGGCCAGCCAGCTCGGCGGGCGGGTCATCACGCAGCTTCTGCATGATGGAAGCCATCTTCTCCATGCCGGTCAGGCCGGGGAACTCGAAGCTGTCCACCTTGTTCAGGTAGCGGCCATACTGTTTATAGATCTCTTCCAGACGCTGCTTGATGGAGGAACCGATGCTGCGGTAGTAAGCGGCCATTTCGCAAATCAGCATGGAACCGATGACGGCATCCTTATCGCGTACATAGGGGCCGGCCAGATAGCCGTAGCTCTCCTCGAAGCCAAAGATGAAGCGGTCCACCTCACCGGCAGCTTCCAGATTTGCGATCTGGTCGCCGATCCACTTGAAGCCGGTCAGCACGCTGCGCATTTCCACGCCGTAGTGTGCGGCAATGGCATCGGCCAGAGGAGTGGATACGATGGACTTGACGGCCACCGGGTTTTTGGGCATGGTGCCCTTCTCGATGCGGCCTGCGCAGATGTAATCCAGCAGTAGAGCGCCCATCTCGTTGCCGGATACCAGCTCATAGCTGCCATCCGGGCACTTCATGGCAATGCCCACGCGGTCGGCATCGGGGTCGGTGGCCAGCATCAGGTCGGCACCAGTCTTGGTTGCCAGCTCCAGACCCAGCTTCAGAGCCTCGAAAATTTCGGGGTTCGGGTAGGAGCAGGTGGTAAAGTAGCCGTTGGGGTACTCCTGCTCGGGCACGATGGTGATATCGGTGATGCCCATATCGTTCAGCACATGAGTGACAGGCACCAGACCGGAACCATTCAGCGGGCTGTACACCAGCTTCAGGCCGGCAGTCTTGCACAGGCCCGGGCGCACCTGACGGGCCTCAATGGCATCATACAGTGCCTTCTTGCAGTCGTCGCCCACAAAGCGGATCAGTCCCTGCTCCACGCCCTCGGCAAAGGAGATGTACTTTGCACCGGTCAGCACATCCGTCTTCTGGATCTCATCGTACACGATGGCAGCAGCATCATCGGTCATCTGGCAGCCATCCGGGCCGTAGGCCTTGTAGCCGTTGTACTTGGCCGGGTTGTGAGAAGCCGTGACCATGATACCAGCATTGCACTGGTAGTAACGGGTAGCAAAGCTCAGTGCAGGCACAGGCATCAGAGCATCGTAAATGCGCACCTTGATACCGTTTGCCGCCAGAACGCCTGCGGCGGTCTTGGCAAAGATATCGCTCTTCAGGCGGCTGTCGTAGCTGATAGCCACAGTCTGGCTGCCGCCCTGAGTCTTGACCCAGTTTGCCAGACCCTGCGTGGCCTGACGCACAACATAGATATTCATACGGTTGGTGCCAGCGCCCAGAACGCCGCGCAGACCAGCGGTGCCAAACTTCAAAGCCACAGCAAAGCGGTCCTTGATCTCGTCATCATTTCCCTCGATCTTGGCCAGCTCCGGCTTCAGATCAGCGTCTTCCAGCTCTGCAGCCATCCAGCGCTTATATTCATCCAAATACATCTTGCACACCTTACCTTTTGTAAATTTTTCCGCAAAAAGAACAGGTTTGGTTAAACCTACTTATAATATAAACTCTCCGCATCCATGTGTCAATTGCGTAATCTGCAACAAGATTTGCAGTTCAAAACCGGCATATGGCACAAAATTCCAAGTTTTTCCCGGTAAAGTCGGGAACTGTCCCGGCCTCGCCTGCATTTTCCAGCAGTTCATAACTCTGGCCTGCATCGTCCAGAACGTCCAGCCACTGCTCCAAACCGACGCTGTTTTCACACAGGTAGCGCAGCAGCTGCATTGCCCGGGCAAAACTGTCCTGCAGCAGCACCGCGCTGCGGCGCACCCGGCCATCCTGCTCCTGCCGCAGCTCCATTACAACGCCCTGCGCAGCGGCGGCGCCGCAATATACAAGGGTGTGGGCATGCTGCAGCCCTTCCAGTTCTGAATATGTACGGATATAGCGGCAGTATTCTTTGCTCATCATGGAAAACTCTCTCCTCTCTATCGCATTGACATCTTTCCTGCCCTTTACTATAATGAATTTAGAAGTATTTTTGTGTCGAAGTATGGCATAATCATCCATTATTTTCCACTTTTGCCAATTCTTTTCCGTCATATCATCCGCTGGGATAAGGGAGAACAACATGTATTCTGTTACCAGAAGCTTTGGTCTGAACGGCCTGAGCGGCTTTGCCGTGGCAGTGGAGGCCGACATTTCCGGCGGTCTGCCCGCCTTTTCCATCGTGGGCCTGCCGGATTCCGCTGTGCGTGAAAGCGCCGACCGTGTGCGCGCCGCCATCAAAAATCTGGGCTTCAAGTTCCCGGACCGGCGCATTACCATCAATCTTGCCCCGGCGGATGTGCGCAAGACCGGCCCGGTGTACGACCTGCCGCTTCTGCTGGCAGTGCTCACTGCCAGCGGCCAGCTGGAGGATGTGCCTGCCGACGCGGCATTTCTGGGCGAACTGGCACTGGACGGCACCCTGCGGCCGGTTTCCGGCGTGCTGCCCATGGCGCTGGCTGCAGCAGAAAATGGCACCCACGCCCTGTATGTACCTGCCGAGAATGCCGCTGAAGCAGCCGAGGCCTGTGCCGACAGCATGGCCGTCTACCCCGCCCACACGGCACGCGAAGTTGTAGATGCCCTGCGCGGCATCTCCCCGCTTGCCCCGGCGGCTGTTGTTCCCTTTGACCCTGCAGACGCCTGGGCACAGGTGCCGGATTTTGCGGACGTGATGGGACAGTCGCTGGCGCGGCGGGCTATGGTCATTGCTGCCGCAGGCGGACACAATGTTTTGCTCATTGGCGCACCCGGCACCGGCAAATCCATGCTGGCAAAGCGTCTGCCCGGCATCCTGCCGCCGCTCACCCGTGAGGAAGCCGTGGAGACCACTAAAATTTATTCCATTGCAGGGCAGCTGCCGCAGGGCCGGGGCCTGATCTCTGCACGGCCTTTCCGCAGTCCGCACCACTCGGCCAGTGCCGTAGCTCTGGCTGGCGGCGGCGCACAGTTCCGGCCCGGCGAGTGCAGCCTTGCCAACTGCGGTGTGCTGTTTTTAGACGAATTGCCGGAGTTCTCCCGCGAGAGTCTGGAAGTGCTGCGCCAGCCGCTGGAGGACGGCCAGATCACCGTGAGCCGCGCGGCAGGCAGTGCCACCTATCCCAGCCGCTTCCAGCTGGTAGCCGCCATGAACCCCTGTAAGTGCGGCTACTACGGTCATCCCACCCGGCAGTGCACCTGTTCGCCCAGTGCTGTACGGCAGTACCGCAGCCGTGTGTCCGGCCCGCTGCTGGACCGCATCGACCTGTGCGTGGAGATGGACCCCATCGCCTTTGACGAGCTGCACGCCGTCGCCCCTTCCGAGAGCAGCGCCGATCTGCGCAAACAGGTGCTTACCGCCCGGGCCATTCAGGCAAAGCGCTATGCCGCCCCGGGTTTTGAGGGTGTGCTCTGCAACGCCCAGCTCACCGCCGGGCAGGTGCGGCGCGTCTGCCGCATGACCCCTGCCGCCGAGCGGCTGCTGCGCGCCTCCTACGACGCTTTGGGCCTTTCCGCCCGCGCCCATGACCGTATCCTGCGGGTGGCCCGCACGGTGGCCGATCTGGCAGGCAAACAGCTGCTGGACGAGGACTGTGTGCTGGAAGCCTTGCAGTACCGGGCACAGGAAAAAGTGGAAGTATAAAAGCCTTTCCGTCTTTGCTTCGCAGCTCTGCCTTCCCCGAAAAGGGAAGGTCTTGTGTGGTTTACCGTTACGCGCAAAAAAAGCCATCTGTATCTTTCCAAATGCTCAATACGAGCAGGAGATCACAGATGGCTTTTTATAATTGCTTTTTAGAATCTGCGCCATGTATCCGGCAGGAACAGCACCAGCATCGGGAAGATCTCCAGACGGCCGGCCAGCATATCAAAGATCATCACCAGCTTTGCGGGGTTCGTAAAGCTGCCAAAGTTCATCATGGGGCCTACCTGCGCAAGGCCCGGGCCGATGTTGTTCAAAGTAGCTGCAATGGCTGTGAAGTTCGTCACCATATCAAAGCCATCCAGACTGATGAGCAGGAAGGAGACCACGAAGATGAAGAAATACGCGCCCATAAACACATTGGTGGTGCGGATGGTCTCGTGGTTCAGCAGCTTGCCGTCCATGCGGACGGGGGCCACCACCTGTGGGTGCAGCGCCTGCTTGAGCTCCTTGCCAAGGGTCTTGCCCAGAATGAGGATGCGGCTCACCTTGATGCCGCCGCCGGTGCTGCCCGCGCAGGCACCAATGAACATGAGCACCACCAGAATTTCTTTGGAGAGGGTGGGCCACAGGTCAAAATCACAGCTGGAAAAACCGGTAGTGGTGATGATGGAACCCACCTGAAAGGCTGCCTGACGCACCGCTTCGCCAAAGCTGTTATAAAGGCTGTAGATATTGGCCGTGATAATGCCAATTGCCACCAGAATAATGGCGAAGTAGCCGCGCACCTCCTCGCTGATGACGCGGTTGAATTTACGCAGCAGCAGCAGGAAGTAGGCATTGAAGTTGACACCGAACAGGATCATGAAGATAGTCACGACCCACTGGATGTAGGGAGAAAAGCTGGTAAAGCTGTCGTTCTTGAAGCCGAAGCCGCCGGTGCCCGCCGTGCCGAAGGCCGTGAGCATGGACTCAAACAGCGGCATGCCGCCCAGCATCAGGAATACCAGCTCCAGCACGGTGAGTGCAAAATAGATGCCGTACAGGATCTTTGCGGTAGACTGCACCTTGGGCACCAGCTTATCCACCTGCGGACCGGGGCTTTCTGCCTTCATCAGGTTGACGTGGGAGCCGCCGGTCAGGGGCAGCAGCGAGAGCAGGAACACCAGAACGCCCATGCCGCCGATCCAGTGGGTGAAGCTGCGCCAGAACAGAATGCCCTTGGGCAGATCCTCTACCCCGGGCAGGATGCTGGCACCGGTGGTGGTAAAGCCGGACACCGTCTCAAACAGGGCATCCACCGGGTTCGGGATGCAGCCCGTCACCACAAACGGAACGGCGCCCACGATGGAAATGACGATCCAGCTCAGCGAGGTAGCAGCAAAGCCCTCCCGCATATAGAACATCTTGCTTTTAGGCTTGATGCCGCGTAGGGCGTAGCCGATGGCGGCGCTGACTGCCGCCGTGATCAGAAACACGCCCAGCACGAACCATTCGCCGTAGATCCAGCTGGCCGCTGCGGGCAGCAGCAGCAGTGCACCCTCGATCAGCATGACATAGCCCAGCAGACGGAAAACGATCGCATAATTCATAGTCTGCCTCCGTCAACCCTCTGCGCCCTTGTCCAGAATATCGCGCAGGTCATGCAGACCATGCTCCAGCGTGACCACGATCACGTTGTCGCCCACCTGGATCTGGTCGCCGCCGCGCGGGATCAAAATCTGATGGCCGCGGGTGATGCAGCACAGCAGCAGATTCTTTTTCAGGTGCAGCTGGCTCAGGGGGACACCGGTGGCAGCGCTTTCCTCGTGGACGGTAAATTCCAGCGCTTCCACGCGGTCGTCCAGAATGCGGTACAGCGTCTTGATGTTGCTGCCCGCTTCGTTCTGCAGTGCACGCACATACTGCACGATGTAATCGCAGGTCATGTACTTGGGGTAGACCACGCTGCCCAGATCCAGACCGGCCAGAATATCATCAAATTCCAGACGGTTGACTTTGGTGACCAGCTTGCCGTTGGAGTGCTTTTTGGCAAACAGGGTCAGCAGCACATTCTCCTCGTCGATGTTGGTCAGGGCCACAAAAGCCTCTGTGGACTCCATGCCCTCCGAGAGCAGGAATTCGCGGTTGGAGCCGTCCTCGTTCAGGATCTGTGCGCCGGGCAGCTGCTCGGCCAGCTCCATGCAGCGGGCAGGGTCGCGCTCCACGATGCGCACACGCACGTGGTTTTCCAGCAGCTCCTGGCTCAGATAGAAGGCGATGGCACCGCCGCCCACGATGAAGGCATTGCGCACCGGACGCACCGGCAGGTGGATGCGCTGGAAGAACTCGTGGGCCTTTTCCTGTGTTGCAAGGAAGGTGACCTGATCGCCGTTCTGCAGTACAAAGTTACCGTTCGGAATGATCACGCCGCCGCTGCGCTCCACTGCACACACCAGAATGTCGCTCTTCAGACGGGTGGGAATCTCGCGGATGGCCACGCCATCCAGCCCTTGCTCTGCAGTGAGTGCAAACTTGATCAGCCGCACACGGCCGTCTGCAAAGGTGTCGATCTTGCTTGCACCCGGGAAGCGCAGCAGATGGGAGATCTCCTTTGCTGCAGCCATTTCCGGATTGATGATGGCCGAAATGCCGATCTGCTTTTTGATAAAGTCCAGCTCATGACTGTAGGACGGGTTGCGCACACGGGCAATTGCATGGCAGTGGCCCGCCTTTTTGGCAAACATGCAGCACAGCAGGTTCAGCTCATCCGAACCGGTCACGGCAATGAACACATCCGCGTCTTCAATGCCGGCCTCTGCCAGCGTGGTGATCGAGGAACCGTTGCCCACGATGCCCAGCACATCGTAGCTTTCAGTCAGGTGCTCCACACGCGCTTTGTTGGTATCCACAATGGTCACATTATGGTCTTCCTCACTGAGCTGCCGCGCCAGCGCAGTACCAACCTTGCCGCCGCCCACCAGAATGATCTTCATAACAAGTCCTTTCTCTTTCCGCGTCCCTTCTGCCGGGACAGCACAAATCCATCATAGTATACCATATCTCCTGCCAAAGTTCCACTGTTTTCCACGTTATGCAACAAAAACCTGCCAAATGACGCAAAAAAGCCCCGGGAGATACCGTCCCGGAAGCTTTTATTTCATTTAATAGCGCGCCACGCCGTCCTTCGTTACAAGGGCATACACCAGCGGGGCTTCCTCCGGCTTCTCAGGGCCGTATCCAAGGCCGCTGCGGTACTCGGCGGCGGCAGCTTCAAACTTATCGGCTGCGCCGTAGAAGGTGGCAAGGCTCTCGCCCTTCTTTACGTAGTCGCCGCGCTTTTTATGCAGGGTGATGCCGGCGGCAAAATCCAGCGGGTCGCCCTTTTTCTGTCGGCCCGCACCCAGCAGCACGCTGGCAGAGCCAATCTTCTCGGCATCGTTCGCCACAATGTAACCGTCCTGCTCTGCCAGCAGCTCAAAGCTTGCCGCAGGCTTCTCGAACAGGCTGTAATCGTCCAGCACGCGGGTATCGCCGCCCTGAGCCGCAAACATCTCCTTGCACTTTGCAAAGGCAGAGCCATCGGCGATCACCGCCTCGGCCATGGCGCGGCACTCGGCAGGAGTGCCCTTATCGGCCAGCACCAGCATGTTCGCCGCCAGCTGCAGGCAGACCTCGGTCAGGTCGGCGGGGCCATGGCCCTTGAGCACATCCATGCTCTCCATCACTTCCAGACTGTTGCCGATGTTATGGCCCAGCGGGGTGTCCATATCGGTGATCATGGCGGCAACGCGGCGGCCATGGTGGGTGCCAATGGATACCATCAGCTTGGCCAGCTCAATGCTCTGGTCTACCGTTTTCATAAAAGCTCCGGTGCCGGTGGTCACATCCAGCAGGATGGCATCCGAGCCGGAAGCCAGTTTCTTGGACATGATGCTGGATGCGATGAGTGGGATGCAGCTGACGGTTGCGGTCACATCCCGCAGGGCATACATTTTTTTATCTGCAATGGCAATGCCCTCGCTCTGGCCAATGACCGACAGACCGATCCTGTTCACCTGCGCAAAGAACTCCTCCTGCGAGAGGGCGGTTCTGGTGCCGGGCACGCTCTCCATCTTATCGATGGTACCGCCGGTATGGCCAAGGCCCCGGCCGCTCATCTTGGCGATCTTCACGCCGCAGGCCGCCACGATGGGGGCAATGACCAGCGTGGTCTTGTCACCCACGCCGCCGGTGGAGTGCTTGTCCACCTTGATGCCCGGAATGGGCGAAAGATCCACCATCACACCGCTGTGAGCCATCACATCGGTCAGCTCTGCGGTCTCTTCATCAGTCATGCCGCGCAGATAGACAGCCATCATCCATGCAGCCATCTGGTAATCAGTCACTTCTCCGCTGACATAGCCATTGACGATCTGCTCCAGCTCCTCACGGCTGTGCGTACCGCCATCACGCTTTTTTGCGATCAGATCATAAACGCGCATCGTATCACGCTCCTCGTTTTTTTCAATAGTACGACATTATAAGATATAGTATAGCAAAATTCCAAACAAAAGCAAGTATCATTCTGTAAACTTTGCCCAATTTCAAACCAAAAAGGGCGCAGCCGCCCGGAAAAGCAGCTGCGCCCTTGTTTTGGGATCACGAGTCGTCGTTTTAGCGGGATCCCTTGTCGTAGGGGATGCCCTCTGCCTTGGGTGCCATGCTGTTCTTGGAGGTAAACGCCAGAATGATCATGGACGCCACGAACGGCATCATGTTGTAGATGTTGCTGGACCAGTGCAGTTGTGCCAGGAAGGTGGAGTCTGCAATGTTTGCCAGACTCTTGAACACAGCAAAGAACATGGCTGCGCCAAAGATGTTGAAGGGCTTCCACTGGCCAAAAATCATAACAGCCATGGCAAGGAAGCCTGCGCCGGCCACACCCACCTCAAAGTTCCAGGTCTGCACCGGGGGCACGATGTAGGCCATACCGCCGATCGCGCCCAGTGCACCGGAAATGACAACACCGGCATAGCGCATCTTGTAGACATTGATGCCCACAGAGTCCGCTGCCTGCGGATGCTCGCCGCAGGCACGCAGGCGCAGGCCAAAGCGGGTCTTGTACAGCACCACATAGCTGATGATCAGCAGAATGATGCCCAGCGGCACAAAAATGCTCAGTTCCAGCCCGCCGATGCTGAACAGGAAAGGCTTGTTGGAGTAGTTCAGCTTTGCACTGCCGCTCTCGCTGAAATACTTTGCAATGACCACCGCAATAGCAGTAGCCAGCAGGTTCAGGGCTGTGCCGCCAATGGTCTGATCCGCCTTCAGGTTGATGGAGGCAAAGGCCAGCAGCAGACTGTACACCATACCGGCCAGTGCCGCCACCAGAACAGAGATCAGCACCACGAGGAAGACCGGCATACTGGAGGGCAGCATGGTCAGGGTGAGAACACCTGCCACACCGCCAATGACCATGATACCTTCCAGTGCAATGTTGATGATGCCGGAGTGCTCGCTGAACATACCGCCCAGTGCCACCAGCATCAGAACGATGCCATACAGCAGTGTATATTTGATCAGAAGCAGCATATCACTTGCCCTCCTTTTCGGTTGCAGATTTTGCAGGAGCAGCAGGCTCTGCGTTCACATTGGTCTTGTCGGCATTCCTGAACAGCAGTGCGTGGATCTTGCCGCGGAACAGCATGGAGAATGCGCACAGGTAGATGATGATGCCGCTGATCAGGTCCGAGATCTCAGTGGGGTAATACTTGGTGGAAAGGAAGGAGCCGCCCACCGAGATATGGGAAATGAAGATCGCCGAGAAAATGGTGCCAATGGGGTTGGAGCTTGCCAGCAGTGCAACGGAAATGCCGTTGAAGCCCATTGTCGGCAGGCTGGTGGAGTTCAGCGGGTTCCACTGGGACACATTGGACAGATAGTACAGGCCCGCACCAAAACCGGCCAGCGCACCGGCAATGGCCATGGAGAGGATGATGTTCTTCTTCTCGTTGATGCCGGCGTAGCGGGCAGCGCTCTTGTTCAGGCCCACAGCCTTGAGCTCGTAGCCGAAGGTGGTCTTGTTCAGCACCACCCAGATCAGAACTGCCACTGCTGCCGCCAGGAAGATGGCGATGGTGGTGCTGTTGGTCTGGAACAGCTTGTTCAGGCCGAAATCCGGGATGATGGACTGAGCGTAATCGGCGTTCTTGCTGATGTTGATGGTACGGGTGTTGCGCACATCGTACATGGGGCCGGTGCCGTTCTGGTAAATGAGCTCATTGACCAGATACAGGCCGATCCAGTTGAACATGATGGAGGTAATGACCTCGTTGATGTTGAAGTAGGCCTTGAAGAAGCCGGGGATTGCACCCCAGATGCCGCCCAGAATGGTGGCTGCGATCAGACAGACGAACCACGGCAGCTTGAGCATGATGGCGCAGTACAGAGCGCCGTAAGCGCCCAGCGTATACTGACCCGCCGCACCGATGTTGAACAGGCCGGTCTTGAAGGCAAAGGCCACGGACAGACCGGTCATAATGAGGGGAGCCGCATTTGCCAGTTCCTTGCCGACACCGTAGGGCGCGTCATGGAAGCCGCCCTTCAGGATGCGCACAAAGCCGTCACCCCATGCGTGGGCCGGGTTGATGGCCAGCAGCACCAGAAAACCGACCACAAGGCCAATCAGGATGCACAGCAGAGCAGCCAGCACACTGGTGATGGAGCTGTTCAGACTGCTGTGGGAAAGTTTTTTCTTATTCATGTGTTATTTGCTCTCCTTTCCCTGCTTGCGTGCGCCTGCCATATACAGGCCCAGCTCCTGCACGGTGGTGGTCTTGGGGTCAAATTCGCCCACGACCTCGCCCTCGTACATCACAAGGATGCGGTCGGACAGGTTCATCACCTCGTCCAGCTCCAGACTGACCAGCAGCACAGCCGTGCCCTTATCGCGCTCGGCCACGATCTGACGGTGGATGTATTCAATTGCACCAACGTCCAGACCGCGAGTGGGCTGGACTGCCACCAAGAGCTTCGGGTCCTTATCGATCTCACGGGCAATGATGGCCTTCTGCTGGTTGCCGCCGGACATACTGCGCACGGTGGTCACACTGCCCTGACCGCTGCGCACATCGTACTGGGCAATGAGCTTATCGGAATATTCGCGCACCTTATCGCTGCGGATAAAGCCGCCCTTCTGGAATTCGGGCTGCCAGTAGCGCTGCAGCACCATGTTGTTTTCCAGACTGTAGTCCAGCACAAGGCCGTGCTTGTGGCGGTCCTCCGGGATATGGCTCATGCCGTCCTTGGAGCGCTGACGGATGGACTCGTTGGTGATGTCCTTGCCGTCCAGCGTGATCTTGCCGCTGCTGATCTTTTCCAGACCAGTCAGGCCGTAGACGAACTCGGTCTGACCGTTGCCCTCGATACCGGCAAGACAGACGATCTCACCGGCGTGCACCTGAAAAGAGACATTCCGGACTGCATCCTTCTTGTGCTGGGCGTTGTGCATGGTAACGTTTTCCACATCCAGCACCACTTCGCCGGGGTTGGCAGGCTTTTTGTCCACCTGCAGCTGCACATCACGGCCAACCATCATGCGGGAAAGCTCTTCCTTGGTGGTATCCTTGATGTCCACGGTACCCATGCATTTGCCCTTGCGCAGAACTGTGCAGCGGTCTGCCACAGCCATGATCTCGTTGAGCTTGTGGGTAATGAACAGGATGGACTTGCCTTCCTTCTTGAACCCGCGCATGATCTCCATCAGTTCGTCGATCTCCTGCGGGGTCAGCACTGCGGTAGGCTCGTCGAAGATCAGGATCTCGTTGTCGCGGTACAGCATCTTCAGGATCTCAACGCGCTGCTGCATACCAACAGAGATATCGCTGATCAGTGCATCCGGGTCCACGCGCAGGCCGTACTTTTCGCTCAGGGCCATCACCTTTTTGCGTGCCTCGGCCTTCTGCAAAAAGCCCATCTTGTTGGGTTCCACGCCCAGAATGATGTTGTCCAGCACGCTGAAGCATTCCACCAGCTTGAAGTGCTGGTGCACCATGCCGATGCCCAGTGCGTTTGCATCATTGGGGTTGCGGATAGCAACCTCCTTGCCGTTTTTGCGGATCTGACCAGCTTCCGGCTGGTACAGGCCAAACAGCACGCTCATCAGTGTACTTTTGCCGGCGCCGTTCTCGCCCAGCAGGGCATGTACCTCGCCTTTGCGCAGCTGCAGGGTGATATCGTCGTTTGCTTTGATCCCAGGAAACTCCTTGGTAATGTGGAGCATTTCGATCACAAAATCCTCTGCCAATCTGCTCACTCTCCTTTCGTGTCGTTTCGACACCGATACTTCTTTAAGATTCATTATACCTGATTTGCGGCAATTTGCACATGTCTTTTTTGCTTTTTGGCAGAAAGCACAGACAATAGTATTACTTTTGTACTCTTTTCACGAAGAGTACGCTGCATTTTTCCCGCATTACGCCAATAGAAGACAGAAAAAAGCGGGACACCCCGTTACAGGATGCCCCGCTTTGAAAAGAACTATCGATCGTCCGCAGGCAGGCCTGCCGGACAACAGCTTACTGGATGTAGTTGACAGTGGTGAACTCGCTGACGGTGGGCTTGGTAGCGTCGTCGGAGCTGTTATCAACAGTGATCTCGCCGCTCTTGATCTTGCCCTTGACTTCCTCGTACTCGTCGGTGGTGAAGGACTCGAAGTTCCAGCTGTCTGCATCGGTGGGCAGGCCGACATAATCGCCGTCCTCCAGACCGAAGTTGCCGTTGGAAGCTGCGATGTCGCCCCAGCTTCCGGCCTCGATATCAGCCAGAGCAGTGTTGACAGCCTCGGACAGGCCCTTCATAGCGGAGGTGATGAACGGGTTGTAAGCGTAGGTGCCATCAGCAACGCCGTTTGCACCGATGTAGTTCTGGTCAACGTCAACACCGATGACGTAGCCGTTGTTCTTCAGAGCAGCCTCAACAGCGGAGGTGTAGATGCCGCCGCCGCAGGCAAAGACGACCTGAGTGCCGTTGGAGTACCAGCCCTCCATACGGGAGGTGATGTTTGCATCACCGTAGAACTGGCCGCCGTAGAAGTAGTTGATCTCGATGTTCTGGCCCAGCTCAGCAGCAGCGGCATCAGCACCCTGCACGAAGCCGTAGCCGTAACGGATAACAGCGGGAACAGCCATGCCGCCCAGGAAGCCCAGCTTGGTCTTGCCGTCCTTTGCGATGGCGTAGCCTGCCAGATAGCCTGCCTGCTCCTCTTTGAAGGTGATGCAGTAGCAGTTGGCGGGGATGGCATCGGTGCCGATATCGCCCTGCGTCACATCGATGGCGATGAACTTGACATCGGGATACTGGTCAGCAGCCCATGCCAGAGAAGCGCCGTACAGGTAGCCGACGCAGACGATCACATCAGCGCCGTCGTTGACAGCCTGACGGATCATGGTCTCGCGGTCCTCATCGGAAGCGTCAGCCTCGGGAATGTAGTACTGGCAGTCATCGCCCATGTAGCCGGAAACAGCAGTCCAGCATGCCTGGTTGAAGCTCTCATCATCGATCGTGCCGGTATCGCAGGTCAGAGCGACCTTAACGATCTTCTCACCGCCCTCAGCAGCAGAGGAAGCAGTAGAAGCAGCAGCGGAAGAAGCGGTGCTGGTAGAAGAAGCGGAAGAACCGCCGCAGGCGGTCAGAGCAGCGGCAGCGGCAGCAGCACCAGCCACAGCCAGAAAGTTACGACGAGAAATCTTCATAAGAAACTCTCCTTTATTTTAAAAAATCGCGTCAAACAAATAAAATGCGCAGAACTGCACATTTACTGGCTCAAGTATAACGGCAAGCCGTGTCAGATGCAAGCAAATTCCGATTACAAAATCTTTACAATAATTTTGTAAGTTTTTATCAAAAGTAGTATTTATGCACAAATTTGCCGTAGTTCCGGCCATTTTCCGTGCACTCCCTGTGTTTTGGCACACAATGCACGCATTGCCGTTACTTTATTGTCCTGTAGTGCAGCTCTGTGTTTTTATCCCGTTACTTCACGGCACGGTTGCCCGCCACATTGGAGGGGCCAAAGCCGAAGGGCAGCAGTTCGTCCATGCTGCGCTCGATAAAGTCTTCCGGTGTCTTTGCCATGATAACATTCAGTTCCGGCCCGCCGAATTCAAACAGAGCCTGTCGGCACACCCCGCAGGGAGAAGTAATCTGCTCGTTCACCTCGCCGCGGCGGCTGCCCACCACAGCAATGTCGGTGAACTCGGTCACGCCCTCGGCCACCGCCTTGAACAGAGCCGTGCGCTCTGCACAGCTGGTGGGGGTAAAGGCAGCGTTCTCCACGTTGCAGCCGGTAAAAATGCGGCCATCCTTGGCGCGCAGGGCAGCGCCCACCATAAAATCGCTGTAGGGCACATAGGCTTTTTCCCGTGCAGCCAGTGCCATGCGGATGAGCTCCTTCTTTTCTTCCAGGGTCAGGTTTGTCATATCCGTCACTCCTTTTTTGGTTTTCAGCGGTCGAAAACAGCGCGGCAAGCCCTTTTGCAGGCAAACCGCGCTGAAATACGTTTTTAACGCTTAGTATTCTGCACCCAGTGCTACCTTCATCATATCGGTAAAGCTCTTCTGGCGCTGTTCTGCCGTGGTGATCTCCGGCGAAACAAAGCTGTCGGAAATGGTCAGCAGGCAGGCAGCGTTCTTGCCCAGCACCTGTGCATTGGCAAACAGGGCAAAGCTCTCCATCTCCACGCACAGGCAGCCGCGCTCGTCGCGCAGCTTTTCCCAGTAGGTGGGCTTTGCATCGGAGGGCTGACGGTAGAACACATCCGAAGAGTGGATGTTTCCCTCGATGAGGGGGATGCCCTGCTTTGCGGCAGAAGCGCGCAGCTTGTCGTTCAGGCTCTGGCTGGGCAGCGTGATGTCCCCTTCAAAGCCGCTCTGCACACGGGCATAGTTGCTTTCACTCACAGCACCGGCGGCCAGCACCACGTCAAACAGCTTGGCCTTGTCGGTATAGCTGCCGGCAGAGCCAATGCGGACGATGTTCTCTACATCGTAGAACTTGAACAGCTCATAGGAATAAATGCCGATGGAAGGCATACCCATGCCGCTGCCCATCACGCTGATGGGACGGCCCTCGTAAGTGCCGGTAAAGCCTAGCATGCCGCGCACGCCGGTCACCTGACGGACATCCTTGAGGAAGGTGTCCGCAATGAATTTTGCACGCAGAGGATCGCCCGGCATCAGGACGGTCTTTGCAAAATCGCCTTTTTCAGCACTGATGTGAGGGGTAGACATAAGATCATCTCTCCTTTTCTGTTACATAATACAGCAGATGGGCTTTCTCCGGAGAAAAAGCCCTCTGCAAACTTACCTTTACCTATACTTTCTGCGGTTGAACACATTCTGCGGCGCGATGTAGCTGCCGTTGCGGCGGATCTCAAAGTGGCAGTGGTTGCCGCTGGAGCGTCCGGTGCTGCCCACATAGCCGATCAGCTGGCCCTGCTTGACCGACTGACCAGAGTGCACCGCCAGCGACAGACAGTGCGCATACACCGTGGTGTAGCCGCTGCCGTGGCTGATGATGATGGAGTAGCCATAACCCGTACCGGCACCGGCCTTGTTGTAGCCGGCCTTGGTCACGGTGCCGCCCGCCGATGCGTAGATGGGCGTACCGGCAGCCGCACAGATATCCACACCCTTGTGGCTGCCGCCGTACCAGCGCGAGCAGTTCCGGTAGCCGGGCACCGGCCAGATGAACTGACCGCTGCCGGTGATGTAGCTGGTGCTGCTGGTCACCTTTTTGGTGCCCTTCACAATCTTTTCCGTGACAGGCTCCTGCACCACTTCCGTGCTCAGGATCTTCTGGGAAAGCTGGATGCCATCGGTGTTATAAACACGCTGCGCCGTGATCTGACGCAGGCCGTTCACACCGTTCTGCACCGTTTTCTTGGTACCCACCGTGTACTCGTTGGAGGTGGTGGTCTCGGTGGTATAGGGAATCTCCTCCTGCCAGGTCTCCACCTTGGTGATGCGCACTTCCAGCGTAGCTTCCTGCTTGGTCACGATCAGCTCATCACCGGCCTGAATGTTAGATTTCTCGTTCAGGGGCGCGCCCTTGAAATTGGTATTCAGTTCGCACAGCTCACGGAAGGTGAGGTCGTTTTTCTGGGCGATGCTCCATAGCGTGTCGCCTGCGCCCACTGTGTAGATCTTTTCCTGCTGCTGCACACCGGAAAGTTCCTTTTCCACATCCGCTTCGTCCTGAAAGCTGTCGTTGAAGTAGATGCCGTTTTCCATCGTGACTTCCTTGTTGAAGCCCACGGTCACGTTGGAGTTCTCAGGGTCCTCATAGGGTTCCAGCAGGCTGCTCAGGTAGCTCTGCAGGCTGACACCATCGCTGCACACTGCGGTCAACTCACCATCCAGATACAGGGCCGTGCCCTCGCTGATCTCGTCGCTGGCGCTCTTCAGGATCGCGTCCGCCATCTCGTTTTCATCCATGGTCTTGTGGGCCACAGTAACGGTGTAGGTAGGCTCCACGGTCCACTTTGCATGGTCGGTGTCTGCGTAGTTGATACGCTCCTGAACCGCCTCGCGGGCTGAGTTGAACACATCCTCATTGGCCACATAGCCGACGGTCTGGCCGTTCACCTGCACCTCCAGCGCATAAGGCTGGCGGACGGTATGGTTGAACACGGTCACCATAACGGCCAGTGCGCACACCGGCAGCACATACATGGCCATGCGCGGCAGTGTTTTCAGGTTGCGGCGCACGCCGCTGGTCAGGTAATGTACGCTGGCTTTGCAGGCTGCGGCAAAGCCTTTTTCTTTCCGCACCCGTTGGGCGTGCACCAGCAGCGAACCGCAGCCCCGGAAGAACAGCCAGATCGGGCCGAACAGGTCCCGGAACATCTGCGCTGCCCCCGGGAACGCCATTGCCGCAGCATTTGCCAGCAGCGTCGTAAATGCCTGCCACAGCCACAGCCAGCCGCTGCGCAGGCCGCGCCCAACGCGGACGAATACATACTCTGTAGAATAGCCCAGTGCATACAGCGTCTCCCCGATGACTGGCACGGCAGAATTCTGGGCAAGCTTTCTGCCAAAATCATTCACATGATTCTGGGTTTTACGGCGCAGCCGGTGCCGGTGCAAAAGCCCCATGCATTGCAGCTGTGCCCAAAGGGAGCGCAGCCTCTGGCCGCGTTTCGGTTTTACCGGTGAAGCGGGCTGCTGCTCCTTTGTCTTGTCTTCGATCAAAAGGTTTTTCTCCTTCCTTGCCGCCAATGCACACACGGTGCCGGGATAAGACGGCGGCGGTCTTGGGTGCACATGCCCTTTCCAGCAGGCTCATGCACGCAATATTCTTATTTTATTATACACCCTGCCGTCTTTGAAACAAGCATTGTCACAAAATTTGGGCGGTTCTTTCACTTACTTTTCACCAAAAAGCGGTTTCATATCCTGCGGCAGCGGGCTTTCCACCGCAACAGTCTTCCAGTTATTTCCATTCGCCAGACATTCCACCCGGATTCCGTCCTCCACCGGGGTGTACACCGGCACCCGGAAGCTCTGCCTTGCGCAGTGCAGCGCCTGCCGTCCAATGCGCTCCCGGCTCCCGCCGTAAAGGTCATCCCCAGCCAGCGGGTGGCCGATAGACGCAAAATGCACCCGGATCTGATGGGTGCGGCCCGTTACCGGCACACAGGCTGCAAGGCTCAGGCTGTTTTCTGCTTTTAATATGGTATACTCGGTACGGCTGGGCTTGCCGTCCGGGGTCACGCAGCGGCCAATGATGCTCTCCGCCTGGCGGCCAATGGGCGCATCGATCACGCCCGGACCCAGCGGCAGCTCTCCCTCCACAACGGCATAGTAGAGCTTTTCCACATTCCGGGCCAGCAGCGGCGCAGCATAGGCGTGCTTTGCAGCCAGAACAAGGCCGCTGGTGTCCTTATCGATACGGTTCACCGGGCGGAACACCGGGCTGATGCCCTGCTGCGCGGCCCATGCCGCATACCCGTTGGCAAGGGTATCGTAGGGGTAGTTCAGGGTGGGATGCACGGCCAAATGGGGCGGCTTTTCCAGCACCACCGCAAATGCATCCTCATAGACCACGTTTACCGGGATCTCCGGCTGCGGGGCCACGCCTTCCCCTTCCGGCGGCAGCTCAAAGCTGACCGTCTGCCCTGGGTACACCCTTCGGTTGGCAAGAACAGGCTCTCCATCCGCAAAAAAGCCGCTGCCCCGGAACTTGACTGCACGGGCAAGGTCGGTGGAGACGGCACACTGGCGCAGAAAATTGCGCAGAAGCACTCCGTTTTGGGTCTGCAGCGTATCGGGCACCGTAAAAAACAGCCGCATATGCACCCCCACCTCCTGCGCAAAAAACATAAAAATGTATAAGATATTATATCAAAAAAGGCTTCTACTTGCAAATCCTGCTTTTTTATGGTATCATGAGGAGCGGAAAACGAGTGGAACATACGGCGGCGGGGCGGCTTTGACCGCTCTGAGGAAAGTCCGGGCCTCACAGAGCACGGTAACTGCTAACGGCAGCCGAGGGTGACCTCAGGGAAAGTGCAACAGAAAACAAACCGCCGCAGCAATGCGGTAAGGATGAAACGGCGAGGTAAGAGCTCACCAGCGCATGGGTGACCATGCGGCTTTGTAAACCCTACCGGAAGCAACGCCTATATGGGACGTACAGCGCTGCTCGCGTGTCCCGAAGGCGGCACGAGCCTGTCAGCAATGGCAGGTCTAGACAGATCGTCGTTTAATACAGAACCCGGCTTACGGTCTATCTCGTTTTCCATTTTTCAGTCTTTGATTCCCGCACATTTTTGTGTGGGATTTTTTATTTTTTGTCTTGCCCGCTTTCTTCGTCGGGCAGTGCGAGATGGAGAGAGCGCGGCTGTTTTGTTTTTGTCATTGTTCTTTTACTTCCCGTTTGGGTCTGTTTGTGGTATACTATGTGCACTGCAGGAAATTGCAGTCAACTAAGAAAGACAGGATGTGAAATCCTCCGATGAAAGATGGTTTTTTGAAAGCAGCCGCCCTTTCTCCCGCACTGCGGGTGGCCGACTGCGCCTATAATGTCCGGCAGATCACGGATGCTTTGCACAAAGCCGCAGCCCGCGGCGTAAAGCTGGCCGTGTTCCCTGAGTTCTGCCTGACCGGCTATACCTGCGGCGACCTGTTTTTGCAGCGTACTCTGCAGACCGGCGCGCTGGACGCTTTGAGCGCCCTGCTGGCTGAAACGCAGGAGCTGGACGTGGTGGCTCTGGTGGGCCTGCCGCTGCTGGTGCACGGCAAGCTGTACAACTGCGCCGCCGTGCTGTGCCATGGCCGCATTCTGGGCCTTGTACCCAAGACCTATCTGCCCAACTACGGCGAGTTCTACGAAAAGCGTCAGTTCACCCCGGGCAGCACCGAGGTGGAGCTGGTGGAGATGTGTGGTCAGCAGGTGCCCTTTGGCACTTCCCTGCTGTTCCGCTGCCGCCAGATGCCCAGTTTTGTGCTAGGTGTGGAGATCTGCGAGGATCTGTGGAGCGCCCTGCCGCCCTCCACCTTCCACGCGCTGGCCGGTGCGACCGTGATCGCAAATCTTTCCGCCAGCGATGAGACCGTCGGCAAGGCCGAGTACCGCCGGGCGCTGGTGTCCAACCAGTCTGCCCGCCTGCTGTGCGGCTACCTGTATGCTTCCGCCGGGCACGGTGAGAGCACGCAGGACATGGTGTTCGCCGGCCACGACCTGATCACCGAGAACGGCACTATTCTGGCGGAGAACGCTCCCTTTGACGGCGGCTGTGCCGAGACCGAGATCGACTGCCAGCGCATGGAAGCCGAGCGTGCCCGCAACACCAGCTTTGAGCTGAGCGGCGAGGGCTACCAGACCGTGGAGTTCGATCTGGAGCCGGTGGAGACCGTGCTGACCCGCTGGATCGACCCCGCACCCTTTGTGCCCGGCGACCCCAAGCGCCGCGCCGAGCGCTGTGAGCTGATTCTGAAAATGCAGGCCGACGGCCTTGCAAAGCGGCTGGAACACGCCCACGCAAAGACCGCCGTTATCGGCATTTCCGGCGGCTTGGACAGCTGTCTTGCGCTGCTGGTGGCCGTGCGTGCCATGAAGCAGCTGGGCCGCCCCGCCCGGGATGTGCTGGCTGTGACCATGCCCTGCTTTGGCACCACGAAGCGCACCCGCAGCAATGCAGAGATCCTGTGCGATGAGCTGCAGGTCTCCTTTAAAGAGATCGATATCGCCAACACCGTGCACAGCCATTTTGCGGACATCGGTCAGGATGAGAGCGTGCTGGATGTCACCTTTGAAAACGGTCAGGCCCGCGTGCGCACGCTGGAGCTGATGGATACCGCCAACCGCACCGGAGGCCTTGTAGTGGGCACCGGCGACCTTTCGGAGCTGGCGCTGGGCTGGGCCACCTACAACGGCGACCACATGAGCATGTACGGTGTGAACGCCGGTGTGCCCAAAACGCTGGTGCGCCACCTTGTGCGCTACGAAGCCGACATTGCCGCCACCGATGCTCTGCGCACGGTGCTGCTGGATATTCTGGATACGCCCGTCTCCCCGGAGCTGCTGCCTGCCAAGGACGGCGAGATCGCGCAGAAGACCGAGGACCTTGTGGGACCCTACGAGCTGCACGATTTCTACCTGTATCAGGTGCTGCGCTTCGGCTTTGGCCCAGCCAAGATCTTCCGGCTGGCAAAGACTGCATTCGCAGGCCGACCGGAGTACCCGGACAGCGTGCTGTACAAGTGGCTGCGCAACTTCTACTGGCGGTTCTTTGCCCAACAGTTCAAGCGCAGCTGCCTGCCCGACGGCCCCAAGGTGGGCAGCGTGACCCTTTCGCCCCGCGGCGACTGGCGGATGCCCAGCGATGCCTGTGCCGCACTGTGGCTGGCCGAGCTGGAACAATTACAGATCAAGGATTAACGCATGAAAAACAAAAAGCTGCTTGCCAATCTTCTCTTTGCCGTGGTCATTCTGGCCATTGCCGCTGTGCTGCTGGTGGTGCGCCGCGTGCACGCTTCCGGCTCCGGACTGCGGGCCGAGCTGATCTACGGCGACAACAACACCACCATGAACCTGCCGCTGGACGTGGATGAGACCTATGATGTGGACACCGGTTACTATACCGTCCACATCCAGATCAAGGACGGTGCAGCCCGGTTCGTGGATTCGCCCTGCCCGGATCACATCTGTGAAGGCTTTGGCTGGCTTTCCAACGAAGATCAGACTGCCACCTGCCTTCCGGCCCGTGCAGTGCTGACCATTGTACCTGTTTCCTGACAAAAAGGAGTGGTTTTGAATGATGGATGAAAACGATCGTTCCCACGAAGATTACCGTCCTCTGCGGCACATCAGCCGCAAGGAAGGCTCTGAGGATACTGCGCCCATCGAGGTAGACAGCTCGGCGTTTTTTTCCGAGCTGCCGCCGGAACAGCCCAGCACACCGCCTCCGGCCCAGCCTCCCCAGAAGCCGCCGCGCAGCGGCCACAACACACCCGTACCGCCCAAGGCCCAGCCGCCCGTGGATGGAGCCGTGGCAGTACCTTCCAAGTGGGGGAAAATTTTGCTGATCTTACAAGGTATTTTAAGCATTCTGGCACTGGTGCAGCTGTGGCGCACCCAGATGCTGCCGGTGCTGTATCTGGTCATTCTGGCCGCGCTGCTGGCGCTTTTGTGGCTGCTGGTAAAGCGCTGTCAGGAATACAATGTTCCCGGCAAGGTAGCCCGGGTATTCTCGGTGTTCCTGTGCGCTGCCATGGCGCTGGGCTGCTTCTGGGCCCAGCAGGGCCTTTCTGCCTTGGGCAGCATGACCTCTGGCCTGCTCACCGGTGCCGAGGCCAACAAGATCACCAAGGAGCCGTTTGTGATCTACCTCAGCGGCGTGGACACCCGCGGCGAGCTGACCGAAAATGCCCGTAGCGACGTGAATATCCTTGCTGCCGTGAACCCTGTCACCAAGAGGGTAGCCCTGATCAACACCCCGCGCGACTACTACGTAGACCTTGCCGGCACTGACAGCAAGGATAAGCTGACTCACGCCGGTCTGTACGGCGTGGAAACCAGCATGGCCACACTGGGCAATCTGTACGGCGTCAATGTGGACCATTACATCCGCATCAACTTTGCGGGCTTCATCAGCATCATCGATGCGCTGGGCGGCGTGGATGTCTACTCCGATCAGGCGTTCACTTCTGTGGGCAGCCCCGGCTACTATGACCCCACCACCTTTGTGGAGGGCTGGAACCATCTGGACGGCAAGGCCGCTCTGGCCTTTGCCCGTGAGCGTCACGCCTTTGCATCCGGCGATATCCAGCGCGGCATCAACCAGATGAAGGTGATCGATGCCATGCTGAACAAGATCAAGTCCCCTGCCCTGCTGATGGGCTTTTCCAAGATCATGGATGCCGCCTCTGACTGCTTTGTCACCAGCTTTTCACAGGATCAGATCAGTGCGCTGGTACGGATGCAGCTGAGCGACTTTGCCGAGTGGGATATTGAAAGCTATACCGTCACCGGCACAAGCTCCAGCAGCACCAAGTGCTACTCTGCCAAGGGACAGAAGCTCTACGTCATGAAACCGGACGATGCTTCTGTGAGCAAGGCCAGAGAAATGATCGCGTCTGTGCTGGGCGGTGAGGGCACCGTTGCCGACACCACCCAGAAGCCGGAAAAGACCGAGGTGTTCACCCCCACCACCGACCCGAACGCTGCCGTTTCGGAGGTGCCTGCCGAGAGCGTTCCCGAGGAAGTGCCCGCCGACAGCCTGCCGGAAGAGACCGTCCCGGCTGACCAGCCTGCAGATGCAGAGCAGCCTGCCGACACCCAGCCGCAGGAGCCGGCGGTCCCCGCCGAGGGCGAGACCGGCAGCGGTGATACGGCCGGAGAAGCACCGTCCATCTCCCTGCCCACGCAGGAAGAGGTGGAACAGGCTGCATCGTCCATCTACAATGCGGCTTCCTCCATCTGGGATGCCATTCAGGATGCTGCTTCGCAGCAGAACGAAGCAGCGTGACGATTTAAAATGTCCTCTGCGCAAGCCCCGGACTCTATCGTGGAAATATTATTTTATTTGCAAAACAGGAAACAACTGCGGTCGTTTCCTGTTTTGCTTTTTCACCAGAAAGTCCGTGCCGATAAACTGCATAAAAATGCCGCCTGCATCTTGAACCAATGCAGGCGGCTTTCTCATTCTATAAAATCATTATGCCTTGATCTCGTTCCAGACGCTCTTGCCGTCCAGAGAGGAAGCATCCACATCAAGATACTCGCAGATGGTCTGGGCGATGGTGCCAAAGCACAGACGGGTGCCAAGGTCAACGCCGGGCTTCACGCCCTTGCCGCAGATCAGATACGGCACATACTCGCGGGTGTGGTCGGTGGTCTTGGTATAGGACGGGTCGCAGCCGTGGTCAGCCGTCACCATCAGGAGATCGCCCTCCCGCATCCCGGGGATGAAATCTGCCACGAACCTGTCGAACTCCGTAGCAGCGGCGGCATAGCCTGCTACATCGCGGCGGTGGCCGTAGAGCATATCGAAGTCCACCAGATTCACAAAGGCAAGGCCCTCAAAGTCGCGGGTCTGCAGGGCCCTGGTAAAGGCGATGCCGTTGGTATTGCCAGTGGTCTTGATCTTCTCGGTCACACCCTCACCGTCGAAGATGTCAAAGATCTTACCCACAGCGATCACATCCTTGCCAGCATCTTTCAGCAGATCCAGCATGGTAGCGCGGGGCGGCTTGAGGCTCAGGTCGTGGCGATTGGTGGTGCGGTAGAAGGTATCCGCAGTGTGGCCCAGGAAGGGGCGTGCGATCACGCGGCCCACGCCGTACTCGCCCTTGAGCATCTCGCGGGCGATCTCGCAGTAACGGTACAGCTCATGCACCGGCACCAGCTCCTCGTTGGCGGCCACCTGAAATACACTGTCGGCACTGGTGTAGACGATAAGGGCGTTTTCTTTCATGGCCTGCTCGCCGTAATCCTTCAGCACCTGCGTGCCGGAGTAAGGCTTGTTGCACAGCACCTTGTGGCCGGTCTTTTCCTCAAACTCGTGGATCAGCTCATCCGGGAAGCCGTTCGGGAAGGTGGGCAGCGGCTTGGGGCTTACCACACCGGCGATCTCCCAGTGACCAATGGTGGTATCCTTGCCCATGCTCTGCTCCTGCAGGCGGGCAAAGGAGCCGATGGGCGCTGCGGTCTTTTCGCCTGCGGTCACGCCATCAATGTTGAACATGCCCATCTTTTGCAGGTTGGGGCAGTTGAAGTTGGGGTGTTTTGCAATGGCACCCAGGGTGTTGGTGCCCTCATCGCCAAACGCTGCGGCATCCGGCTCTGCGCCAATGCCAAAGCTGTCGAGGACGATCAGAAAAACACGCTTTTCCATATCGTTTTTTCTCCATTTCCTCCGGAGCATGCCCCGGATAAGTGATACTATCTTTACTTATCATTATAAGCAAATCATGTGCCGGATGCAAGCTTTTTTGCTGTGCTGCAAATATCCGTCATTTTCACCAAAATGTTCGTCATTTCGTTCACAATTCGACGAAGCGTTTTGGCGTTTTTATTCGTTGCTGCGTTATTTCATGAAAAAGACATCTTAGCCGCCAAAAAAATTGCAGCGCAGCTTGAATTTTTTCTTGCCCTATTGTATCCAAGCGGGTATAATAGTAAATGGAAAGGTTTTGAACCACAGAATTTTTCCGCTTTTGTACCACAGCACGGGATTTTTCCCGTTGGCCACGCGCAGCTGCCTGTACGACGACAGCCTGCCGCAAAATAGAGAATGTGAAGTTGTAGTTGGAGGTAGTAAAAGTATATGAGAAAAACCAAGATCATCTGCACTCTGGGTCCGTCCACCGATCAGGAAGGCGTTCTGCGCGAGCTGGTCGCCAACGGCATGAATGTTGCCCGTTTTAATTTTTCCCACGGCTCTCACGAAGAGCATCTGGGCCGCTTTGAAAAGCTGAAGGCCATTCGTGAAGAGCTGGGCAAGCCGGTCGCCGCCCTGCTGGACACCAAAGGCCCCGAGATCCGCCTGAAGGACTTCAAGAACGGCACTGAAATGCTGGAAGCCGGCCAGACCTTCACCCTGACCACCCGCGAGGTGGAAGGCACCAAGGAGATCTGCTCCATCACCTATAAGGACCTGCCGCAGGACGTGCAGCCCGGCGGCACCATCATGCTGGACGACGGCCTGATCAAGCTGCAGATCGTCACCGTGAACGACACCGACATCGTGTGCAAGGTGCTGAACAGCGGCAAGATCAAGAACAAGAAGGGTGTCAATGTGCCCGGCGTGCATCTGTCCATGCCGTATATGAGCCAGCGCGACCGCGACGATATCATCTTTGGCGCACAGCAGGGCTTTGACTTCATCGCTGCTTCCTTCGTGCGCACCGCGCAGGATGTGTACGACATCCGCAACCTGCTCAACGAGTATGATTCCGATATCCGCATCATCGCCAAGATCGAGAACCGTGAGGGCGTGAACAACATCGACAGCATTCTGGCTGCAGCCGATGCCGTCATGGTGGCCCGCGGCGATCTGGGCGTTGAGATCGACTTTACCGAGCTGCCCGGCATTCAGAAGAATATCATCGAGCGCTCCTTCTCCTTTGGCAAGCCCATCGTCACCGCTACCCAGATGCTGGACAGCATGATCGTGAACCCCCGCCCCACCCGCGCCGAGATCTCCGACGTGGCGAATGCCATCTATGACGGCACCTCTGCCATCATGCTCTCCGGCGAGACTGCTGCCGGTGCTTATCCGGTGGATGCTCTCAAGACCATGTCTGCCATTGCTGAGCGCACCGAGCAGGAGAACCACGCCCGCTTTGTTCCCCTCACCGAGAACACCGGCAAGATCAGCGTGAGCGATGCAACTGCACACGCTGCCTGCCTGACCGCCAAGGACGTGAACGCCGCAGCCATCGTCACCGTTTCCGAGTCCGGCAACACCGCCCGTCTGCTGAGCAAGTACCGCCCGGAGCAGCCCATCATCGCCTGCGTGATGAAGGAGCAGGTGCAGCGTCAGCTGGCCCTGAGCTGGGGCATCACCCCGCTGATGATGCCTCTGGCACACAGCACCGATGAGCTGATCGAGATGTCCACCTCTCTGGCCAAGGAGAACGGCTACCTGCACAACGGTGAGCTGGCCGTTGTGACCGCAGGCGTGCCTGTGGGCGTGTCCGGCACCACCAACATGATCAAGATCCACATGGTAGGCAACTGTCTGGCTACCGGTGTGGGCGTTGGCCGCGAGAATGCCGACGTGACCAGCGCCACCGGCAAGGCCTGCGTCTGCCGCACGCTGGAAGAGGTGCGTGCAAAGTTCAAGCCCGGCATGGTTCTGGTGGTGCCCTCCACCAGCAACGAAATGCTGAGTTACGTGCGCGATGCCGCCGCTCTGGTGGTGGAAGAGCCGGGCCTGAACAGCCACGCTGCCATTGCCGGCAAGGCCCTGCTCAAGCCTACCGTTGTGGGTGCCGCCGGTGCTACCAGCCACATCCGTGACGGTCTGATGATCGCTGTGGACTGCGCTCACGGCAGCGTGCAGCGCCTGCAGGCATAAGCCAAAGGAGAAGATCATGGAACGCATTGCAAGCTTCTGTGTTGACCATACCAAACTGGACCGCGGCATGTATCTGAGCCGTCAGGACGGCGATGTTCTCACATGGGACATCCGCATGAAAAGGCCCAATCACGGCGATTACCTGTCCACCGGTGCCGCCCACACGCTGGAGCATCTGTTTGCCACCTATGCACGCAACAGCGCCTTTCAGGACAGCGTGATCTACGTTGGCCCCATGGGCTGCCGCACCGGCTTCTATCTGCTCACCCGCGGCCTGACTCCCGCCGAGGCACTGGAGCTGACGGTGGAATCCTTCCGCTTCATGGCAGGCTTTGAGGGCGCTGTGCCCGGGGCCAGCGAAGTGGAGTGCGGCAACTACCGCGATATGGATCTGCCCGCTGCCAAAGCCGAAGCCGCTGCCATGCTGCCGGTGCTGGAAGCACTGACCGGCGACGAGCTGCATTACTAAGCTATCTTCACCCTTCAAATTCATCATCATAAAAAAGCGCTCTTCCGCCGGGGTTTCCCGTGGGAGAGCGCTTTCGTTTTAGTTGTTTTTGATCGCATCCAGTGCCTGCCGTGCAGCACGGATGTTTTCTTCACCCGTCTGCCATACCTCAAACTCTGAAAAGCCCGGCAGCCCCATGGGCACACCCTCGCGGCGGAAGGTCATGCGGCTTTGCAGCACCTGCTTGCCAGAAAGGTGGAACGCATGTGCCCCGGTCTGTGCGGCCAGTGCCGGGATGTTTTGTGCCGTGACACCGGCACCTACCAGAATTTCCACGCTGTCCCCTGCCCGCTCCACCAGTCGGCCGAGAAGCTCCGCTCCCTCTGGGGCACTCGCCGCCTGCCCGCTGGTGAGGATGGTACAAAGGCCCATGCTCCGGACCGTTTCCAGTGCCGCAAAGGGGTCGGCGCTGACATCAAAGGCACGGTGCAGGGTACACGCCACCGGACGGCCTGCCTTTTCCGCTGCCCTGCGCGCCGCCGCATAAATGGGCCGCATGGCCTCCGCATCCAGCTGCCCTTCCGGGGTCAGCACACCGGTCACGATACCATCCGCCCCGGCCTCCACCAGCTCTGCGGCCAGCTGTTCCATCTGGGCAAGCTCGTAGCTGTCGTAACAGAAATCTCCGAACCGGGGCCGCAGCAGAGCGCGCACCGGCAGGCCGGTCTCCGCCTTGACCTGACGCACCAGCGCAAGGCTGGGCGTTGTACCGCCCACGATCAGGTCGGCACACAGTTCCAGCCTGCTGGCACCGCCGCGCTTTGCTGCCAGTGCACTGGCAGTGCTGTCCACACATACTTCCAGAACAGAACGCATTTCAATTCCTCCCTTTTTGCCGGGCTTTGAACCCGGCATTCTGGTTTATTCTATCACGTTTTTCCGTTTTATAAAACCCTGTGGCAGCAAAAAAGCTGCGGCCCGGGTCTTATCCCTGCCGCAGCCTTTGTTGTTTTTTTTAGATCAGACCCAGCGCCTTGAACTCCCTTGCAATGCCGTCCTCGTATACCGAGGGAGCAATGCGGTCGCACCGCTTTTTCAGGTTTTCGGAGCCATTGGCCATGCACACACTGATGCCGACAACATCGGTCATCTGCAGGTCATTATCGCTGTCACCAAAGCCGATGGTATCCGCCAGCGTGCAGCCCAGATGATCACAGATGGCCTTGATTCCGGTGCCCTTATCAAATTTGCGGTTGATGAGCTCACCATTCACAAAGCCATCGGTCAGACGGTCCAGCTTGCTTTCGCAGAACACGAACTGGTCAGCATAGAGCTGCTTTGCCTCGGCAAGGTCGCTCTCGTGGTCGGCAATGAACACGATCTTATACAGCGGTTCCCCTTTGTAATCGGAAAGCGGCAGGATGGCCATGCCCTCTTCCATGGCTTTGCGCCAGCGCTCTGCTTCGCTGTTCAGCGGTGCACTGTTCTTTTTGTGGATAAAGCTCCACCTCTCAGCCATCTTGCTTCCGCCAAAGGTGGCATCCCGGGCTTCCAGCGTGCACTCCACGCCATTGCGTTCCAGCGCCGCGCGCACGCCTTCAGCCTGCTGCGGCTCCATGGGGATATCCACCAGAGTCTTGCCATCGCACAGCACATAGCCGCCGGCGCTGCACACTGCGCCCGCAAAGCAGTCGTGCCGCAGCAGCGGTTCGGTCATGCGGTGGTTGCGTCCGGTGCACAAAAACAGCTTGTGTCCGTTTGCTCTGGCGCGATCCAGTGCAGCCAGAGTGCTTTCCGGGATGAGCATATCACCCGGCGGCAGCAGCGTGCCGTCAATATCCAGAAAAATCAGCTTACGACCCATACTTTTATCCTTTATCCTTTATCATCAAAGGGAGCCTCGCTCCACGATCTGATAGCCCAGCGTCACCTGACGCACAGGCCCGCCGCTCCCATTCTCTTCCAGCATCTGCAGCAGGATCCGGGCAGCCTCCTGCCCCACCTGCTTCTGGTAAAAGCGCACCGTGGCCAGCCCCGGTTCCATCATGCTGCCAGCCCAACTGTCGCCAACGCCTGCAAGACCCACATCCTGCCCCACATGCCGTCTTGCTTCCCGCAGGGCACGCATGGCACCAAAGGCCACCGTGTCAGTCACGCAAACCACACCGTCCAGATCCGGGCAGCGCACCAGCAGTTCCTGCATACAGCGCTGGCCCTCCTCCATGGTAAAGGCGTTGCAGCAGATGCGGGGCATCTGTTCGCCGTTCAGTCCGGCAGCGTTCAGCGCATCCTGCACGCCCTCACGGCGCTGCACGCCGGTGGCATCGTCCCGCTCTGTACCGCCAATATAAACGATCCTTCTGCGGCCATGGTCCAGCATCCGCTGGGCAAGTTCCCGGGCTGCAGTGCGGTCGTCGTTGTACACGCAGGCCACATCCTGAAAACGCTGGCCTGTTACCACCACCGGCACACGGCAGTTTTTCAGCGCCTGCGCCAGCTGAGGGGTATAATAGCTGCCCAGCAGGATGATGCCCGCCACGTGGTTGCGCTGCATGGCAGTCAGATAGCCCAATTCCCGCTGGGCATCCAGCTCGGTGTTTCCCAGCAGCAGCAGATAGTTCTTTGCATCCAGCTCACTGGCAATGCCTTCCGTGATCTGCCCCACCGACTGGGATCCGATGCTGGGAGCGATCACCCCCACCTGATTCACTTTTCCGGTGCGCAGAGTCTGGGCGGCGGTATCCGGGCGGTAGCCGGTCTTTTCCACTACCTCGTGGATGACAGCCCTCTTCTGTTCGCTCAGGGGGCCTCCGTTCAGGTAGCGGCTGACCGCTGCACTGGATACACCCGCCATTTTTGCAATATCGCTGATGGTCATTTGCAGTACTTCTCTCTTTTGGGATGCATTGTTATGTGTAAACGTTTTCATGCTTATTATAAACCGCTTTCACCCATCCCGCAAGATGCGCTTTTCCCGGTTTATTCCGAACGCATTTTTGTTTTTCTGGCAACTGTGTACAAAAGACGGCTTTTTTCTGAGAAGCAGGGCATTACAGACGGTCAGGCTGCGCCCATGCTCCATGCACGCACGGCAAGCCCCAGCAGCAGAACCACCAGCAGAACGATAAACACGGTTTTATTGCCCGTTCTTCTCTGTTTCTTTTTGCGGCCTGCCGTGCTGCGGCTTTTGGCCGAGCTGCTGCGCGCTGTGGTGCTTCTGCTGCCGGAGGAACGGCTTCCGGCCGTTTTGCGGCTCTGGGTGCTGCGGTTCTGGCCCTGCT
Organism: Faecalibacterium sp. OF03-6AC; assembly: GCF_003478175.1. Taxonomy (NCBI): domain Bacteria; kingdom Bacillati; phylum Bacillota; class Clostridia; order Eubacteriales; family Oscillospiraceae; genus Faecalibacterium; species Faecalibacterium sp. OF03-6AC. The sequence goes on from NZ_QUEN01000005.1 coordinate 191,980, forward strand.
TTGTGCTCTGGCGGGCTGGCTCGTGCGCAGCCGTTTTTTCTTCCGGCTCACGGCTGGATGCGATCGGCTCCTTTGCGCCGCAGCGTGCCAGATAATTTTCTGCATCGCGGTAATAGCGGGCAAGTTCATTCTCGCGGAAAGCCGTGCCCACATAGCCGTCTTCCAAGCTCTCCACCGCCTCGTTGAACAGGATCGCCGCCTGAGCGGCATCGGTGTGATCGGTGGCGTGGGCGGCTTCGTTGCGGGCGGTGCGCACAGCATTGCAGGCGCGGCGGGCCGCACCCGGATCGCTGGTATTGCCCAGCAGGTCCAGCGGTTTGGCGGCATCCTTTTCCGGGTCCAGCAGAACCCGCATACAAATGGTGGTATCCAGCTGCTGCCAGCTGTTTTTGCCGGAAAGATCCGGCATACGGTCGTAGTAGTCCGGGCTTTCCTGCTGGCGCTGTGCAATGTGATCCAGCAATGCACCCAAGCTGTGCGCGCCGGGTTTGTGCTCCCAGTGCCAGCGCAGCAGGCGGCGGCTGATCTCATCGCAGGCAGTCTTGATCTCAAAGGCAGCCTGTAAGGCTTCTTCCGGCATAATGGTTCTCCCTTCTTCTGGCATACAAAAAAGCGGAGAAGGCATACCGCCCTCTCCGCTGCTGTTTGTGTTACAGCACGAACTGGTAATACACGAAGCCGCACAGTGCCACTGCTGCACAGACAATGGCAGTGATGGGCGGCACCCAGCGGATCAGCGCTTCGGCCACGCTGTCGCGCTCGTCCTCGTATTCTTCCTCGTCGTCATAGGCAGGCTCCGGCTGCTGAGATACCGGCTGTGCACGGCGGGCTGCAGCAGGCATCACACGGGTGCCTTCGTCCGCAGCTGCATGAGATGCCCTGCCCGGGAACTGTGTCCGCATTCCGGCATCCAGCACACGGGTCTGCTCTGCAGCAGGTTCTTCCGGCTGTGGTTCTGCTTCACGGCACGGTGAACCCATGATCCGGGTCGGCTCCTCCTGCACGGGCGCTGCGCCCATAATGCGGGTAGGCTCTTCGGCCTGCGGGGCAAGAGGCGTTTCCAGTTCCGGCTCGGTCTGGGCAGGCTGTTCCGGCTGCAGCAGAGTGTTCAGCGCGTTCTGCAGCAGGATGCGGTCGCAGCCGCACTCCGAGCAGTACACGGTATCCTCCTCCTTCGGGTGGAAGGCACCGCAGGCACAGTACCAGCCATTTTCAAACACCTGCGGCTGATACTTCAGCTCCGGGCGGTTCATGCGGGTCTCCAGCGCCTTTTCCAGCTCAGCAGACAGGCGCTTGGGGGCAGGCAGGCGCACGCGCTTGATGCCGTCCAGATGCACCACCCGCTTGCCGTTGTACACGTTGCACAGCGAAACATCCACGCTGGTGATGGCCTTTGCGGTAACGAACACCGCATCGTCCATGCCAAACAGTTCGCCGGGCTTTACTTCCAAGTCACGGTACTCGAACCGGTCCTCGCACAGGATCACGCCGTCCACGCCCTTGCACTTGAAGTGGATCTCCAGCGCGGTCAGGGTCACCTTGGAAATATTCTTGAAGGTCAGGCAGACCGCGTGCTCCCCGCTGACATCACCCTTGAGCAGCTCCACGCAGACGAACTGCACCGGGCTGCCGGGGGTGTAATAGTTTGCGCGGGTCCGTGCGACCGGGTTAAAATTTTCCTCCACGACACTCGCTCCTTTCCATTTGGATCAAATCAGTTCTGCGGGTCCTGTGCATCCGGCGTTTCCGGTGCAGCGGTCTCCGGCAGCGGCTGGGCCGTTTCGGCCTGTTCGGCAGGCTCAGCGGTCTCTGCAGATTCAGCAGTTTCGGCCTGCTGAGCGGTCTGAGCAGAGGCAGCCTGCACGGTCTGAGCAGGCTGTTCCGGCTTCGGCTCATCGCCTTCACGCGGGGGCAGTGTGCCGCCCGCCATAATGGTGTTGAACTCCTGCTCGTTGAGCTTCTCGCGTTCCATCAGGGCCTGTGCCAGCGCGTGCAGCTGATCGATGTGCTCGGTCAGGGTGCGGCGGCAGGTCTCGTAGGCTTCATCGATGATATCCCGCATCTCGCCGTCGATCTCGGCAGCGGTGGTCTCGCTGTAGCCCTTGCCCTGACCCAGATCGCGACCCAGGAAGGTCTCCTCCTGCGAGGTTCCGTACACCACAGGGCCAAGCCGCTCCGAGAAGCCGTACTTGGTGATCATCTGGCGGGCAATGTTGGTGGCCTGCTGCAGATCATTGGAAGCACCGGTGGAAATATCCTCCAGGATCAGCTGTTCGGCCACGCGGCCGCCCAGACTGGAAACGATATCCTCGAACATTTCGCCCTTTGTCACGTAGCTGCGGTCTTTCTCGGGCAGGTACATGGTGTAGCCGCCAGCCTGACCACGCGGGATAATGGTGATCTCGTGCACACGGGGATGATGCTTGCAGTAGAAGCCCGCCACCGCGTGGCCTGCCTCGTGGTAAGCAGTCAGCTTCTTTTCCTCCGGGGTCACAACGCGGCTCTTCTTCTCCGGGCCAGCCATCACCTTCATGGAAGCTTCCTCGATATCCTCCATGGTAATGGCCTTGCGGTTGCGGCGTGCAGCCAGCAGGGCCGCTTCGTTGACAAGGTTCTCAAGGTCTGCGCCCGCAAAGCCTGCGGTGCGCTGTGCAATGACCTTGAGAGAGACATCCGGGGCCAGCGGCTTCTTTTTGGTGTGGACCTTGAGGATCTCCTCACGGCCCTTGACATCCGGCAGGCCCACATAGACCTGACGATCAAAGCGGCCCGGCCGCAGCAGGGCCTTATCCAGAATGTCGGCACGGTTGGTGGCCGCCATGACGATGATGCCGTCGTTGGCCTCAAAGCCGTCCATTTCCACCAGCAGCTGGTTCAGGGTCTGCTCGCGTTCATCGTGGCCGCCGCCCAGACCGGCACCGCGCTGACGGCCCACAGCATCGATCTCATCAATGAAGATAATGCAGGGCATGGACTTCTTTGCCTTATCGAACAGGTCACGCACGCGGGATGCACCCACGCCGACGTACATTTCCACAAAGTCAGAGCCGGAAATGGAATAGAAGGGCACACCGGCCTCGCCTGCGCAGGCGCGGGCCAGCAGGGTCTTGCCAGTGCCCGGAGGGCCTACCAGCAGTACGCCGTGGGGAATGCGTGCGCCCAGAGTGTTGAACTTCTCCGGGCTTTTCAGGAACTCCACGACCTCTTTCAGCTCTTCCTTTTCCTCGTCCTCACCGGCAACATCGGCAAAGGTGGCTGTCTTTTGGTTCTCGTGCTCGTCCTTCACCTTGGCTTTGCCAACGTTCATGATCCCGCCGCCGCCAGCGCCGCCGCGCATCATGGAGAACAGCAGGAAGCCGGTGCAGCCCAGCATTGCCAGATAGAACAGGATCTCCATCCATGGGATGCTTTCCTTGACAGGGGTATAATCGTACACCATGGGAGCATCCGGGTTTGCGGCATCGTAGGCGGCAATGTAGTCGCCTACATACTTGACGAACATGGATGCATAGGGCAGCTTGTAGCGCACAGTCACAGTGCCGTCGCTGTTCTTCTGCGCAGCAGTATCCTCATCCGAGGAGGACAGCATACCGCTCAGCAGTCCGCCGGTGGCCTGCGTGGTGCTCTGGGACGTGGTATCGGGCAGGGGCAGGTTGTTCTTGCCGCCTTCCTTGAGGTTCATGGTGATGACACCGGTGTTCAGGTCCAGCGAGAACTGCGTGACCTGCAGGCTTTCAAAGTAATGCACCACCGTGGAATACTCCATGGAAGAGCTGCTGGCAGAGCCGGTGCCGCCCAGCACCGACCAGACCATCAGCACCGCCGCCAGCGCCAGAGCAAGGATCAGCGGATTGAAACGGGGTCTTTTGGATTGCAAAAAAATCAACTCCAGTTCTTGGATGAATTATAGTGTGAGAAATCACTTCTCGTAGACTTCAGGCTTGAGCACACCCACATAAGGCAGGTTGCGGTATTTTTCATCGTAGTCCAGACCGTAGCCCACCACGAACTCGTCCGGCACCTGGAAGCCCTCGTAGTCGGGCTGGATATCGGCCTTTCGGCGGCTGGGCTTGTCCAGAATGGTGCAGATCTTTACCGAGTTGGGGTTGCGCATCTTGAGCATGGGCACAAGATTCGAGAGGGTGACGCCGGTATCCAGAATATCCTCCACGATCAGCACATCCTTGCCGGACAGATCACCGTCCAGATCCTTGATGATCTTTACAAGGCCGCTGGTAACGGTGTTGCTGCCACCGTAGCTGGACACCACCATAAAATCGATGCTGCAGGGAATGCTCACCGCACGCATCAGGTCGGCCATAAACACCACCGAGCCCTTGAGGATGGATACCAGAACAAGGTTCTTGCCCTCGTAATCCCTGCTGATCTGGGCACCCAGCTCAGCAACCTTTGCCTTTAACTCTTCTTCACTGACCAGAACGGTCTTGATATCATCATGCATGCTCATGTTATTTCCTCCCTATGTTCCATTTCCATCTGCAGCACCTGCGCAGTGTCTGCATCCGGGGCAAGGCCCTCGGCAAAGCCCGCACCGCAGACCCACAGTACTTCGCTGCCCGCCGCCAGCAGCGGCAGCTGGTCACGCAGCTGCGCGGGGATGCCCGCTTCGTTCATCCACTTGCGCAGCCGGTTGTGCACACTTCGCCCCGCCGGGCGGTATACATCTCCCGGCTGGCGGGTGCGCAGGACAAGACCAGCATACAACGTAGTTATTCTAGCATAATCCGCCTGATTTTTTAAGTCTTTTTTATGAACGACTTGTATTTTTTCTTCAAAATCAGCCGTAAAAAGCCCTGCAGTCACCTTCCAGCCGCCCGCAAGGCAGTATTCTGCCTGTTTTTCCGGCTGAAAGGGCTGGCTTTCCGGCCGTTTGTCTTCCTGCTGCCGGGGCCGTTCCGGCACAATCTCCTGCCAGAAGCATCCGTCTCCGGCACAAAAGCGCACCCGGTCAGTCAACTGTACCGCACCGCTGCCGCGCCGCACAAGGCCGCACAGCAGCTGCACATATTTTTCCTCTGCGTCACGCACGGGAGCCGTCAGCGAATGCATGGCTGCTTCCAAAACAAGCGCATCCGCATCGGAAAGCGGGCCCAGCCGCCACACTGTGCAGGCTTCCGGGCTTTTGATGGCAGCCTGTGCCGCATCCAGACGTGCAGCGGAAAGCAGCTCTTCGGCCTTCCGGGCAAAATAGGCATCTGCGCGGGCTGCCTTCTCGCAGAAGCGGGCAAGGTTTTCCACCGCTGCGCCGTTGGTGCTCTGCAGCGCAGGCAGCGCCGCACGGCGCACCCGGTTGCGGGCATAGGCATCGGTCGCGTTCGTCTCATCTGTGACCCATGCCTGCCCGGCTGCACGGCAGAAGCTTTCGGTATCCTGCCGGGTAAGGGCCAGCAATGGCCGCAGATAGCACCCGCGCTTTGGCCGGATGCCTGCCGCACCGTGCAGCCCCGTGCCCCGGGCCAGCCGCAGCAGCAGGGTCTCAGCCTGATCATTTGCAGTATGGGCCGTTGCAACGACATCTATCCCCTCCCCGCACAAATGCGCAAAGCAGGCATAGCGCAGGCGGCGCGCCCAGTCCTCCCCGGCATGTTCCGACGGCAGGCCCACTTCGTCGGCCATCTCTGCAGCATGGAACACCCGCAGCGGCACACCCAGCCGGGCGCATTCCGCCCGCACAAAGGCTTCGTCCCGGTCGGCGTTCTCGCCGCGCAGGCCGTGGTTCACATGGCAGGCCGAAAGCACAAACCCGAACTCCGGCTGCAGGGCCAGCAGGATGCGCAGCAGTGCCATGCTGTCTGCCCCGCCGGACGCTGCCGCGGCCAAGTGCAGCGGCTCACCCGGACAAAGCAGCTTTTCTCGCAGGACAAACATGCGCACATGCGCCAGAATTTTTTCATTGTTCATCAGCGTTTAAAGTCCACATCCATAAAGCGGGTGTGGGCACCATCCCAGCCCAGCGGCACCGTGCTGGTCTCGCCGTGACGGTTCTTCGCCACGATGCACTCTGCCGTATCGGCATCCACCTCAGCGCCGTCCGGGTTCTGGCTGGCATAGTAGGAATCGCGGTACAGGAACAGAACGCAGTCGGCATCCTGCTCGATGGAACCAGAATCGCGCAGGTCGGAAAGCTGGGGCCGGTGGCTGGAATTGTTGCCCTGCTTTTCCACCGCACGGGACAGCTGAGAAAGTGCGATGATGGGCACATTCATTTCCTTTGCCATGATCTTGAGGTTTCGGGTGATGGAGCTGATCTCCTGCACGCGGTTCTCGCTGCGCTGGCCGGTGGTCATCAGCTGCAGATAGTCGATGACGATGAGGCCCACATTCGGGCGGGTGGGGTCCTGATTCACCCGGCGGATCTTCGCCTTCATCTCAGTGATGGTGATGCCGGAGGTATCGTCCATATAGATGGGTGCATCGTGCAGCTTTTCGGTGGCAAGGGCCAGATATTCCCAGTCCTCGGCGCGCAGGGCACCGGTGCGGAATGCCTGACTGTCGATGCCGGCCTCAGCAGAAAGGATGCGGTTCGTGAGCTGTTCCTTGGTCATTTCCAAGCTGAAGATCGCCACCGGCACCTTCTGCTGCATGGCCACGCGGGTGGCGATGTTCAGCGCAAAGCTGGTCTTGCCCATACCGGGGCGGGCCGCAAGGATGATGAGGTCGCCGCGGCCAAGGCCGGTGAGCACCGTATCCAGCAGGCGGAAGCCTGTGGGGATGCCCTTGTATTTGTCCGCATCCGGGCCGCTGATCTTCTGCAGGTTGGTCAGGGTCTCCACCATGCTGGAGGAAAGCGGTGTCAGTGCGCTGGAATCGCGGCCGGAGCGGATCTCATAAATGCGCTGCTCCGCGTTTTCCAGCAGCAGGTCGGCATCCGGCTCATCTCCGGCATCCTGCAGGATGTCCTTTGCAACGCCCATCAGCTGGCGCACCAGATACTTTTCCTGCACGATCTGGGCATAGGCCTTCACGTTGGAAATGCTGGGCACCGTCTCGGCAAGGCCGGTCAGGTACACCTTTGCTTCGTCGGCACTGGGGAACACGCCGTCCGAGATAACAGCGTCCAGCAACGTCACAAAGTCGATGGTCTGGTCGGCGGTGAACAGGCGCAGCATTTCGGAGTAGATCTGCGCATTCTGCCGGGTGTAGAACATCTCCGGCCGGATGATCTCCACCAAGTCGGTGAGCGTTTCCGGTTTGAGCAGCACCGCACCCAGTACGCTCTGCTCTGCCTGCATGTTGTAGGGCAGGTTGATGCCCACGCTTTCCAGATTCAGTTCATTGGAATAATGTCGTTCGTTCGGCATGGTAGTTTATCCTTTTGCATCATTTCGCTGAAAAGCCAAAAAGCGCCCCCTGCTGTGAGGGGGCGCAGATGGCAGAAAAATCAGGCCTGTTCCACTTCCACCATGATCTTGAAAGAAGCGACCACACCAACGTGCAGACGGACCTTGCCGTTGAACACACCGGCATCCTTGATGTCCTTGGTCTCCAGCTCGATCTTCTTCTTATCGATGGGTGCGCCTGCCAGCTGAGCCAAAGCATCGGCAACTTCCTTGCCGGTGACTTTGCCGTGCAGACGGCCGGATGCACCGCCCTTGGCCTTGATGGTCACGGTCTTGCCCTCGATCTTTGCGGCCAGATCCTTGGCAGCAGCTACGGTCTCAGCCTCGTGGAAATCGGCAGCAGCTTCCTTGCTGCGGGCAACGTTCACAGCGCTGGCATCTGCCACAGCGGCCAGCTTGCGCGGGAACAGATAGTTGCGGGCGTAGCCGTCGGAGACCTCGTGGATCTCGTCCTTCTTGCCAATGCCCTTGATATCCTGCTTGAGAATCACTTTCATGATAGTATCCCTCACTTCTCACCGGAAAACCGGTGCAGTTGTTGTGTTTATAGTATAGCGCATTTGTCGCTTTTGGGCAAGAGGAAGCGCCTGACCATTTAAAATGGCCGCCGCTCCGCTCTGGCCATATTCAGCGGGAATTTTATTTTTAATTTGTAAATCAGAAAAATCTGCGGATTTTTCTGATTTACTTTTTCACGGGAGGGGTCGTAACGGCAAACGACATATGCTGCTGTCGGCCTGCGGCCGTCGCGCAGCGACTTTAAATCGGCGTAACACAAAAAATCCTTTAGCGCAGCGACTTGGATTTTTTGTATGGAGCCCAACCGCTTTGGGATTATTAAGGGCGTGCAGCCCTTAATTCGTGCCTCCCGCGCCTCGAAAGTAGCGGGTGCTTTTCTGGTTCTCTTTTGGCACACAAAAGAGAACGTACCCGGCGGCCATGCTTCTTGCAAAAGGCAAAAAGCCTGCCCCACACGACCACATTCTGCCCGGGAAGCGGTTACGCCAGTTCCTTTGCAGCCACGTCCAGAGCCACCTCAATGACCTTGTCCATGTCATAGTACTTATACTCGCCCAGACGGCCGCCAAAAATCACGTCCGGCTCCGCATCGGCCAGCTTCTTGTACTCGGCATACAGGGCACCGTTCTTCTCGTCATTGACGGGGTAGTACGGCTCATCGCCCTTCTTCCACTCAGCGCTGTACTCGCGGCTGATGACTGTTTTGGGCTGGGTGCCGAACTCAAAGTGCTTGTGCTCGATGATGCGGGTGTAGGGAGTTTCCGCGTCGGTATAGTTGACCACCGCGTTGCCCTGATAGTTGTCGGTGTCCAGCACCTCGGTCTCAAAGCGGACGCTGCGGTACTGCAGAGCACCCAGCCTGTAGCCAAAGTAGGCATCCACCGGGCCGGTGTAGACCACCTTCTCGGCCAGAGCGTTCAGATTTTCGCGGTCGGCCAGATAGTCCACATTCAGGCGCACCTCGGTGCCGTCCAGCATCTTTTCCACCATGGCGGTGTAGCCGCCATTGGGAATGCCCTGATACAACGCATTGAAGTAGTTGTCGTCGTAGGTGAAGCGCACCGGCAGACGCTTGATAATGAAGGCCGGCAGTTCGGTGCAGGGGCGGCCCCACTGCTTGCCAGTGTAGCCCTTGATAAGCTTTTCGTAGATATCGGTGCCCACAAGGCTGATGGCCTGCTCTTCCAGATTCTGCGGGTCGGTGATGCCTGCTTCCTTCTTCTGCTCTTCGATCTTGGCCTTGGCTTCGGCAGGGGTAACAACGCCCCACATCTTATTAAAAGTGTTCATATTGAAGGGCAGGTTGTAGATCTCGCCGTGGTAGTTTGCCACCGGGCTGTTGGTGTAGCGGTTGAACTCTGCAAACTGGTTCACATACTGCCACACAGCCTTGTTGTTGGTGTGGAAGATATGTGCACCGTAGCGGTGGACGTTGATGCCCTCCACCGGCTCCGTGTAGATATTGCCTGCAATGTGGCTGCGCTTATCGATCACAAGGCACTTCTTGCCTGCCTTTTTTGCTTCCTGTGCAAAGACCGCGCCGTAAAGGCCGGCACCAACGATCAGGTAATCGTACTGCTTCATGGGTGTGATCCTCTCTGTTCCGTTTATTTTCCTTCTACATCGCCCTTTTTCTGCGATGCATAGTATTTGTCGATGGCATCTTCGATGCGGGCGCGGGCTGCTTCCGGCGTGATATGCTTGAGCTGTGCTGCTGCCATGGTCTGGTGGCCTCCGCCGCCCAAAGATTCCATGATCACCTGCACGTTCACGGCACCCAGACTGCGGGCCGAGATGTTCACGCCTGTGCCCACCTGCACTGCCACAAAGCTGGCATCCACGCCCTGAATGGTCAGCAGATCGTTTGCCGCCTGTGCAATGGCCACGCGGGCTTCCGGTGCCACCTCGCCGCTGACGGAGATCGCGCAATTTTTGTACATGCGTGCTTTTTCCACCAGATCAGCCTTGGCATTGTACTCCACCATGGTCACATCGAACAGCTGGCGCACCCGCTCCGTCTCCGCGCCATAGCGGCGCAGCGCAGCGGCAGCTTCAAAGGTACGCACACCGGTGTGCAGGGTAAAATCGCGGGTATCCAGCATGATGCCGGACAAAAGGCCCTCGGCCTCCACACGGTTGGGCTTGTCGTCGCGCTCGCCCACGTACTGCAAAAGCTCCGTGACCAGCTCACTGGCCGAGGAAGAATACGGCTCATGGCAGACCAGCGCCGGGTTCTCGATGTAGCCCACGCCCTTGCGGTGGTGGTCGATCACGGCTACCTTGCCGCATTTTTCCAGAATATCCTTGCTTTCCACAAGGCCCACCTGATATGTATCCACCACGATGCACAGGGTGCGCTTGGAGATGATGGGCAGTGCGTCCTTCGGGTCGATAAAGTCGTCCTTCTGGCCTGCACGGCACAATGCATCGATCAGGCTGCCCGCAAGGGTAGCGTCACGCCGCACCGCGATCACCGCCGGGACATCGCATATTTTGCAGATGCGCAGCACGCCCTCGGCGGAGCCGATGGCATCCAGATCGCTCATGCGGTGGCCCATGATGACCACATGGTCGGCTTCCTTGATCAGCTTTACCAGCTGGTCGGCCACGATGCGGCTGCGCACCTTGCTGCGCTTTTCCACTCCGTGGCTCACGCCGCCGTAGAACGTAAAGCCGTCCGGTGTCATTTCAGCGGCCTGATCGCCGCCGCGGCCCTGCGCCATATCCAGCGCCTGCACGGCCATATCCTGAGCTTCCCGCAGGGTCTTGGCCCCGCGGCCAATGCCGATGGACAGCGAAAGGTTCACGCTGGGATCCAGCGCACGGATCTTGTCCAGCACATCGTAGCCGCGGTTGGCGAACTGCTCCATCTGGCGCTCTTCCACCACAGCGATATAGCGGCCGCTGGCCACACGGCGCAAAAAGCCGCTGCCCCGGCCGATCATATCCTCCAGCGTGCGGTTGATGCCTTCCAGCAGGCGGGCACGCTCGCTGTCCAGCATGTCACCGAACACATCGTCGTAGCCGTCCACCAGAAACACCAGATAGCCCGGACGGCTGGCTTTGTATTCCGCCTCCACCTTGCGCAGGGCGGTCTCCTCGTTCAGCACCAGCAGGGTCATGCTCTCCGCATCGCCGGGCACCGTGGAGCTGTGTACGCTCCACATACCGTCCGCGAGGGTCAGCAGCTGGCCCTCCTGCCTGCGGCACTGCTGCAGATCAAGGCCGGGCAGCACCTTCTGCACGCGGCTCACCAGCGCATCCTGCCCGTTCAACAGGCGGGTGCGGAACTGTGCATTGTACCACAGCACCGTCTCACCGGAAAGCAGCGCGGCCGGCTGAGAGAGCGGTTCCAGACTGAACTGCAGCTTGGAGCCCTCAAAGCTGCCGCCGCACATCCACCGGGCCACCCACTTGCGCAGCTGGCAGCGGAACAGCACCACCACAACGCCCCACAGCACCACCAGTGCCAGCAGCGCCGGCCATGCCGTGGGCCGCTGGACCAGCAGCACCAGCACCAGCAGGCCGCACAGCACGGCCAGACTGGCGGTGAGCATCTCCAATGTCCATCTTGGTTTTTGTTTCATCAAATCTCCTGCCTTCCGCCGCATTGTTTGCGGCAGTGTGCCCGGATCAGACCTCCATCAGGATGGGGAGGATCATCGGGCTGCGCTTGGTGCGCCGATAGATATAGCTGCTCAGTGCCTCGCGCACGCGGGTCTTGACGCTGTTCCAGTCGCGTACATGTTCATCCACGCAGCGATCCAGCGCATTTTCCACGATGCTCTGTGCACCGTCCATCAGGCTCTCGTTCTCGCGCACATACACAAAGCCGCGGCTCACAAGGTCGGGGCCGGCCAGCACCTTGCCGGTCTTGCTGTCCACGGTGGCCACAATGATGACCAGACCGTCCTCGGACAGGTGCTTGCGGTCGCGCAGGACCACATTGCCCACGTCGCCCACGCCAAGGCCGTCCACCATCACTGCACCGGCGGTGACAGGCTCGCCCAGCTTTATCTCGTCCTGGCTGAGAATGACATTGGAGCCGTTCTCCGCGATCAGAATGTTGCTGGTAGGGATGCCGAGGCTTGCGGCGGTGAGGGCATGCTTTTTGAGCTGCTTGTACTCGCCGTGCACCGGCAGGAAATACTTGGGCCTGGTCAGGGTGAGCATGAGCTTCTGCTCTTCCTGACATGCGTGGCCGGAAACGTGCACATCGTACATGCTCTCGTAAATGACCTCTGCACCCAGCAGCAGCAGACCATTGACGATCTTGGTCACGCTCTTCTCGTTGCCGGGAATGGGATTTGCCGAAATGATGATGAAGTCGCCGGGGCCCACCCGCACCTGACGGTGGCTGCAGGATGCCATACGGGAAAGGGCACTCAAGGGTTCGCCCTGGCTGCCGGTGGTAATGAGCACTACCTGCTCCGGAGGATACTGGTTCAGCTCATCCACGCTGATGAGGGTGCCCTCCGGGATGTGCATATAGCCCAGCTCCTGCGCCATGGCGGTGTTGTTCACCATGCTGCGGCCGCTGAAGGCCACCTTGCGGCCATCCTCCACGGCCAGATCGATGATCTGCTGCACGCGGTAGATGTTGGAAGCAAAGGTGGCAATGATGATCCGCTTGTTGCGTGCGCGGGCAAACAGATTGCGCACGCCTGCAGCCACCTTCTGCTCGGTGGCGGTAAAGCCCGGACGCTCGGAGTTGGTGGAATCGCTCAGCAGAGCCAGCACGCCGTGCTGACCGTACTCGGCCAGCGTGGACAGGTCGGTGACGCCGCAGGCCAGCGGGGTGTAGTCGATTTTAAAGTCGCCGGTCTGGATGATGGTGCCCGCCGGGCTGTCGATGGCAAAGGCCACCGAATCCGGGATGGAGTGGTTCACATGGATGGGCTCAATGGTAAAGCAGCCCAGCTTGATCTTCTGTCTGGGGGTGATTTCCACGAACTTGGTCTTGCCTGCCAGACCGAACTCCTCCAGCTTGTTGCGGATCAGGCCGCAGGTCAGGCGGGTGCCATAGATGGGCAGATCGAATTTCTGCAGCAGATACGGGATGCTGCCGATGTGGTCTTCGTGGCCGTGGGTGATGAGCAGACCCTTGATCTTATCCTTGTTCTGCACCACAAAGGTGAAGTCCGGGATGACCATGTCCACGCCGTACATGTCGCTGTCCGGGAATACCAGACCGCAGTCCACGATGATCATGTCGCCGTTGCACTCGTACACGGTCATGTTCTTGCCCACTTCGCCCAGACCACCCAGCGGGTAGATGTGGATGGGCACCGCGGCCTCTCTGGGCTGCTGCGGGCGGCGGGGCCGACGGTTATAATAAGGGCGGCGGGTGGTGCGGGGGCGCTTTTCGCCCGTCTGCGCGGCAGGTGCGCCCGCATTCTGATTCGCTGCTGCGGCCTTGCCGCGTGCGGAAACATTGGTATTTTCTTTCGACTGTGCCATTCTGACCTCCAAAATAATTACAGCGCAGGCCGTCCCCGCTTGTGGGAACAGCCGCGCTGTGCATGGGAAGCACCTTGAAAAATCGCATCGGCTTCCGTTGGATGCACCGTATAGAATTTATTTCTCAGCGTGTTTTTTGCAAACCGCTGCCTGTTCCGTAAGAGGTTTTGTGCCAGATAAGTCCATCTGCTCGATGCGACCGTGGCTTTTCTGTTGGAACGCCCGGGCACACGCCTGCGGTGCGCCCCTATACGCATTTTGTTAGGATAAGTATAGTATTTCCCGGCGTTTTTGTCAATTCCAAGGTTTGGCAGCTCCGGCACGGAATATACATTCGCACTTGACAGAAGCCGGAAAATAGCGCTAAATAGAAGCAACCCATTTTAGAAGGAGAACCGCATGAAGCAGGTTGAAGTGTACACCGACGGCGCATGCAGCGGCAATCCCGGCCCGGGCGGCTGGGGTGCCGTGCTGCGCTACCGTTTTAACGGCAAAGTTTACGAGAAAGAGCTGAGCGGCGGCGACGACAGCACCACCAACAACCGCATGGAGCTGACAGCCTTTATCGAAGCACTGCGCCAGCTCAAGGAGCCGTGCGAGGTACGGCTGTGCTCCGACAGTCAGTATGTCATCAACGGGCTTCAGAAGGGCTGGGCCAAAAACTGGCAGCGCCGGGGCTGGAAAAAAGCAGATGGCTCCCCTGCCCTGAACCCGGACCTCTGGGCACAGGCACTGGAGCAGGAAGCCCGGCACAAGATCACCTATGTCTGGGTCAAGGGCCACGCAGGCCACCCGGAGAACGAACGCTGCGACCAGCTGGCCGTGGCCCAAAGCAAAGCACATGGAGGGAGGCAGGGAACATGAGCGACACATTTTTGCCCGGCAGTGGGTTCGACACCTACGAGAGTCAGGATAAGGTTCTGGTGCAGATGGACGGCAGCAGAGAATGCGCCGTAGCTGTGCGCATTTTACAGCAGCAAGGCTTTGCCGTGGCGGGCGCTGCCGTGCGGCTGGCAGCAGAACAGACCGCCGATGCGGAAAGCGCCAAAAAGGCAGCAGAGGCCCTTGGCATCGAGTGCATCGTGCTGAACGCCGAAGCACTGGCCGGGCAGGACGCAGACGTTCTGGGCGAAGGCGGCACGCCGCTGTTTGCCGCCCTGCTGACGGCTGCAGACAAGCTTGGGATGCAATATGTGGCAACCGCTCACCGTGCCCGGGTGGAGACCGGTGCAGACGGCGTATACACCGTCTGCCCACCCGCAGGCACCGGCAGTGATGACAGCACGATTCTTGCAGCTCTGCCGCAGGAAACGCTGGCACGGCTGATCTTGCCGCTGGGCGATTTTGCCCCGGAAGATGTGGCGGAGATGGCCGAGGATTTTAAAGTTTAGCGGAAACATTATTTTTATATTAGAATTCCGGAAAATCTGCGGATTTTCCGGAATTCTTTTTTCACAGGCAAGGCCGCTGCAGCACACGGCATCTGCTGTTTTTGCTTCCTGCGGAAACAGCCGCACGGCGGCAGAAATGCATTCTGCGGTTCGGACCCCATTCCCGTGAAAATGAAAATCGGGAACATCCGCAGACGTTCCCGATTTTCGCATTATCAATATAGTTTCCGCTGAATATGGCGCAGCGCACGCGGAGCCATTCCAAATCGTTTTGTCAGTTCTGGGGATGCACGATATCGCGCCAATCCAGATCGCCGCGCTCCAAGCCGTGGATCAGTACCTCGGCAGTGGCAATGTTGGTGGCCATGGGGATGTTGTGCACATCGCACAGGCGCAGCAGCGTCATTTCGTTGGGCTCGCTGGGCTTAGCGTTGATGGGGTCGCGGAAGAACAGCAGCAGGTCGATCTCATTGCAGGCGATGCGGGATGCGATCTGCTGGTCGCCGCCCTGCACACCGGCCAGAAAGCGCTGCACCTGTAAACCGGTAGCCTCAGCGATCAACTTACCGGTCGTACCGGTGGCCACCAGTTTATGCTGGCTCAGGATACGGCAGTAAGCCGTACAAAACTGAACCATCAGCTCCTTTTTGGAGTCATGCGCAATGAGTGCAATCGTCATCCGTTACCCTCTCCTCTTCCTAAACGATTGGAACGCTTTTGTAAAAAAGTCCTTTGCCTGAAATGATATCACAAAATCCAATCTTTTACAACTGGTTTTTATACAAAATATTCAATTTTGTTTTCTTTTCAGGGATGTTTCCATTCAAAACCCCGCTGCAGTGCCCTTTCCCGTGTCGGTTTTGTCTCCCGTTTTCAGTTCTCCGGCGCAATGGCATCGGGGTTCTGCTCGGTGGCTGCGGCGGGCTGCTGCTCGTCCTGCACGGCAGGCTGGGCTTCCCCTTCTGCTGCCGTTTCCGGCGCAGCAGTGTCTGCGGCGGGTGCCATCTGTGCAGGCTGGGCTGCGGCATTGCCGGTGGTCTGGCCTGCAGCGGCCTGAGCTGGGTCAGTGGTCTGCGCCTGATCTTCCTGCTGGGCCTGCTCGGCTTCCTTTTCCGCTTCAGCCTGCTGGGCAAGGCTGCCATCCTTCAGGGCAAAATAGGCATTTGCAATGTCCACCACCAGATCACCGGTACGGGCACCATAGCCGCCGTACTCAATGCTAATGCCAATGGCGATCTGCGGATCATCCGCCGGGAGGTAAGCCACCATCATGGCGTTCAGATAGTGCTTACCGGGCGCATAGGTCTCGCTGCGCTGAGGTGTACCGGTCTTGCAGGCGATCGGCACCGGATAGCTGGAAATTTTGCCGCTGATGGTGCTGGGCACCTGCTTCATGCCCTGCCGCACCAGCTCAAAGGTGTTGCCGGTGCCTTCGATCACATCCATGACCTCGGGCTTGGTCTCGCTGAGCACCTCGCCGGTGTTGGTGTCCAGAATGGCCTTGACGAAATGGGTGCGGTAACGGGTGCCGTTGTTGGCCAGCGTTGCCGCGTAGGTAGCCAGCTGGATGGGCGAGACCACCGTGTTGCCCTGACCGATGGCGGCCTGCACATCCAGCGATGCCGTATAGTTGGAGTCGCTCTTGGTGGTCAGACGGCCCACGGCCTCGCTCACCTCCACACCGGTGCGCTGGCCAAGACCCAGCTTGTAGGCATAGGCATCGTACACATCGCTGGTCAGGCGGCGGCCAACATCATAGAAGAAGATGTTGCAGCTCCACTTGATGGCCGTTACCACATCAATGTTGCCGCTGTGGCCATGGCGGGTACAGCGGGGGTGGTAATCCTTGAAGTAGTTGTACACGCCGTTGCAGTAAACGGTAGAATACTGGTTGATGAGGCCGCTGTCCAGTGCAGCCACCGCCACGGCGGGCTTGAAGGTAGAACCCGGCGTATACAGGCCCTGCAATGCGCGGTTGAACAGCGGCAGGCTCGGGTCGGAGCTGTACTCGCTATAGTTGGCGGCATACAGGTTCTGGTCATAGCTGGGATAGTTGGAAGCAGCCAGCACACTGCCGTCCTTCACGTCCAGCACCACCACCGCACCGGCGGCAGCTTTCATGGTGCCGGTATTGTACACGCGGTTGATCATATCAATGTTGTCCGCCAGTGCCTTGTCCACGGCACGCTGGAAGTTGCTGTCAATGGTCAGCTGCACGGTATGGCCCGGCTCCGGCACAGTGGTGAGCTTTGTATCCACGATCACGCCGTCCGAATTGCGGGTGATGGTCTCCACGCCGTCCTTGCCGCGCAGCTCGTCCTCAAAAACGGATTCCAGACCGGAAATGCCCAGAACATCGTTCATGTTATAGCCTTTTTCCCGCAGCGGATAGGTCACCTGACCGTTAGAATCGGTCACCTTCCACTTTTCCGCCGTGATCTTGCCCACACGGCCCAGCACCGCCGGGATGATATCGCTCTGGTCGTAGCTGCGGGCGCTGGTTTCCACGATCTCCACACCCGGCAGCTGCAGGCTGTGCTCCTTGATGGTGGCCACCGTTGCTGCACTGACGTTTTCTGCCATGACAAAGTTGTTCACATTGGAGAACGCCTGCCGGTCCATCTCGTAGTGGATGCCGGCCAGCACACGCTGCCATTCCGGCGAAAAATCCTGCAGATCGTTCTTTTCCACCAGCATTTCCATTACATCGTTGGCGGTGGCGTACTGCTGCAGACCAAGCGTTTCCTTCATGTCTGCCAGCTGCTTCTGGTCGCTGGTGGACGTGTCATCGTCCGTAAAGGCGTAATTGCCTGCTGCGTCCGCCTGACCGATCAGCAGCGTATCATTCCAGCTCTCGCCATTCGCACGCAGCAGCTCCACGATCTGCTGCAGCATGGTGTCCAGATCCCGGTCGCCCATCAGCAGTTTGTTGAGGACCACATTGTAGCTGGTGGCCGTGGTGGCAATGCGCCGCCCGGCGCTGTCCACGATATCGCCGCGGGCCGCCGTGACCGTAAAGTTATAGTCGGTGGTATTGGTGGCCTTGGCCTTGAAGTCGTCGCCGTTGACCAGCTGCAGAAAGATCAGCCGCATCACGTACA
This sequence comes from Faecalibacterium sp. OF03-6AC, assembly GCF_003478175.1. Taxonomy (NCBI): domain Bacteria; kingdom Bacillati; phylum Bacillota; class Clostridia; order Eubacteriales; family Oscillospiraceae; genus Faecalibacterium; species Faecalibacterium sp. OF03-6AC. The sequence continues at coordinate 209,812 of NZ_QUEN01000005.1, forward strand.
GGCCCATGATAACACATGCCACTGCAATGAGCAGGATCATCCGGCGCACAACGGTTTTTCGTTCGTTTTGGTTCATCCGCGTTTCCTCCGGCGGTTCAGACTACGCCGTTGTCGATTTTGAATGCGCTGTAAATGTGCCGCACCAGACTGAACAGCACCAGCGACGGCACCAGCGTCATCATGGCCGAAGGCAGCACAAAGGTCAGCCAGCGGCTCAGCGCCCAGCTGTAACCGGGCATGTAGTAGAAGAACAGCCAGTCCAGCGAGAGCACCACAAGGGCCGTGCCGGTGCTGATGAGCGCAAAGTTCCATGTGCTGCCCTGCAGATACACCTGAACCAGCACCGAAAGCGCAAAGCAGAGCAACAGCAGTTCCAGCGCCAGCATACCCACGGTGCGCCCGGCAGTGTAGTCCCACAAAAGGCCGCTCACGGCACCAAACAGCGCACCTGCAAACTCGCCTTCATACACGGCCACAGCCAGACACAGCGGCAGAATGAACAGCGGCTTTGCCTGCCCCAGCTGGAACAGGCCGGGGGTCGTCTGCAGTGCCGCGCACACAAACAGTGCCACCGCGTAGCAGACCCATTTCAGGATCTGGCTGCGGCTGCGCATGCGGCGTGATTCCATACAAATGCGCCCCCTTAATAGTCGGTAATAACGAATACGTGCTTGACCGTGCGCGGGTCTGCACCCGGGCGCACCACTGCAATGGAAGATTTGCCGCTGACTTCCGGCTCCACCTTCTGCACGGTTCCCACCAGCAGATCCGGCGGGAACACTCCGCCAAGACCGGTGGTGATCACCTGATCGCTCATCTTCGTCTCAGTGGCGCGTTCCAGATTGGTCAGCACGCACAGGCCGTCACCGGCATAATCGGTGCTGCCATTGATAATGCCGTTTTCCCGCGTGCGGGATACCACGCCCGCAGCGCTGAAGCTGGGATGCAGAATGGTCATCACTTTGCAGCTGGTGGTGTCGGCTTCCACCACCATGCCGATCAGATAGCCCTTATCGCTGATCACGGCATCGTTCACGGCTGCGCCGTTCACCGTGCCGCAGTCCAGCGTAAAGCCTCCGAACTCATCCAGTGGGTCGCGGCCGATCACAAAGGCAGAAATATAGCTTGCTTCGGTGTTAGAATCCTGAATGCGGGCCAGTGCCTTGTAGGCTTCGTTCTCCGCCTTGATGCGGTCGTAGTCCACCATCTGCTGGCGAAGCTCGGCATTCTCCGCTTCCAGCTGTTCGTTCTGTTCCATGACTTCATCGATGCTGGTGTATTTTTCCCACACCGAGCCAATGCCGCCGCTCAGTGCCGATGTGACCTTCTGGAGCGGCATCAGCACCACGCCCAGCAGCTCCTGCGGGGCAGCGGTCAGCCGTCCGTTGGCACCGGCATAGGCCATGATGCCCACCAGAAACACCGCCACGGCTACCAGTATTTTAAATTTCCATGTGTCAAAAAAATCCTTCAAGGGAGTACCCTCCTGTTTCGGGTGGATGCCATGCCATAAGAAAAGCGCGGACAGCCCTGCCATCCGCGCAAGAGACATTGTTTGCAGCGGAAATCAGCGCAGACGTTGCGCAAAAGAGCCTTTTTCCGCAAGTGTGGGCCTTGCCCGTGTTACATGTGGCCGCCGTCGGTGTCCAGCACGTCATGCAGGACATCCACATGATCCAGCACCGCACCGGCACCCTTGGCCACGCAGTCCAGCGGGTCTTCCGCAATGTGTACGTCGATGCCGGTCTCGCTCTGGATCAACTGATCCAGACCGCGCAGCAGTGCGCCGCCGCCGGTCAGAGTGATGCCGCGGTCGATGATATCCGCACTCAGCTCCGGCGGGGTGCGCTCCAGCGTTTCCTTGATGGCGCTGGTGATCTTGACCAGGCATTCAAGCAGAGCTTCGCGCACATCCTCCGAGTGGACGACGATGTTCTTGGGCAGGCCGTCCACGAGGTTACGGCCCTTGATCTCCATGGTCATTTCGGGGTCCAGCGCATAGGCGGAGCCGATCTCGATCTTGATCTGCTCTGCGGTGCGCTCACCGATTAGCAGGTTGTACTTGCGCTTGATGAAGGCGATGATGGCCTGATCGAACATATCACCTGCCATGCGCACGCTGCGGGAGGCCACGATGCCGCCCAGAGAGATCACAGCGATCTCAGCCGTGCCGCCGCCGATATCCACGATCATGCTGCCGGTAGGCTCGCTGATGGGCAGGCCCGCACCGATGGCTGCCGCCATGGGTTCCTCAATGACGGACACCTGACGGGCACCGGCCTTCAGGGTAGCTTCGCGCACAGCGCGGCGCTCCACCTCGGTAACGCCGGACGGGATGCAGATGACCACGCGGGGGCGGGAGAACATGCTGTTGCCGCATGCCTTCTTGAGGAAATTTTCCAGCATGTTGGTGGTGATGTCAAAGTCAGCGATCACGCCATCCTTCAGCGGACGCACAGCCACGATGCTGCCGGGGGTACGGCCAATGACAGCCTTTGCCTCGGCACCCACACAGCGCACCTCGTCGGTCTTGGTATCCACAGCCACGACCGAAGGCTCCCGCATGATGATGCCCTTGCCCTTCATATATACCAGAGTATTTGCGGTACCCAGATCGATACCTACATCTTTAGAAAACAGGCCCATTGTAAAAATTCTCCTTATGCTTCCCATTTTATCTATAGCGCCAGAACATCCGGCAGCCCTTTTGTGCCGCCTTTGCGCAGAATAACACGGTTCTATTATAGCCGCAAGGCAATGATTTCTCAAGCGTTTGCGCAAGTTTTCTTCGTTTTTTCCAGTTTTATCACACAAAATGTGCCAGCAGCTGTACGGTGCGGCTCACCGGCAGACCCATGATGGTGTAGTAGTCGCCCTCAATACGGTCCAGCCAGAGGGCCGCCCGCCCCTGAATGGCATAGGCACCGGCTTTATCGTAGGGTTCGGCGGTGGAAGCGTAGAAGTCGATCTCCTCTTCACCCAGCGGGAAGAAGGTAACGCGGCAGCTGTCCACAAAGCTTTCAGTGCGCGCACCGTCCGAGATGCACACGCCGGTGTGCACCTCGTGGGTGGCACCGGAAAGGGCGCGCAGCATCCGCTTTGCATCCTCTTCGCTGTGGGGCTTGCCGAACACCTCGCCGTTCACATCCACCACCGTATCACAGCCGATGACCACAGCGCCCGGATGCTGGGCCGAAACAGCAAGGCACTTGCCCCGGGCCAGCTGTTCCACCAGATGGGCAGGCGTAGCGGCCTGCACTGTACTTTCGTCAAAGTCGCTGACGCAGACGGTGAAATTGGTGGTATATAAGGAGAGCAGCTCCCGCCTGCGCGGGCTGCCGGAAGCTAAGATCAGGTTCATGATTCCATCTCACTTTCCGGTAGAGCCAAAGCCGCCCTCGCCGCGCTGGGTATCGCCCAGCTCTTCGGCAGGCACAAAGGCAGCGGTGTACACCGGTGCAATGCACAGCTGGGCCACACGCTCACCGGGCTGAATGGTGTAGGCTTCCCTGCCCAGATTGACCATGGGCACCTTCAGCTCGCCGCGGTAATCGCTGTCCACCACGCCCACGCCGTTGGCCATGCACAGGCCGTGCTTGATGGAAAGGCCGCTGCGTGCGTACACCAGTGCCACGCTGTGGGGGCCGGGCAGCTCGATGGCAAGGCCGGTGGGCACCAGTGCCCGCTCCATGGGGGCAAGGGTGAGCGGCGCGTCCAGTACGGCGCACAGGTCGGCGGCAGCAGAGCCGGGGGTTGCGTAAGAGGGCACCTTGGCACGGGTGTCCAATACCTTATATTTTACTGTGATGGGTTCCATAGTATACCTCGTTTTGATTTTATAGCAACTCCTTCAGGGAGGGAGCTGGCATTGCGTCAGCAATGACGGAAGGAGTTTCAGTTCGTACCTTTAAAATACAACCCACGGGTAAAATCACCTTCAAAGGGTGCATGGGTGCGGATTATCTCCAGAATTTTGGCCGCTTCCTCCCGGCTTTCCAGCGTGAAGTAAGCCACACCGTAGTCCACCGTCAAAGCGCCCGGCTTATCCCCCATATAAATAGGTACAGGGTTATAGATGGTGCGCACACCAAGGCCGCACCGCACTGGGAACTTCTTGGCCTTGCGGTCGGTCAGCACGCCGGTCTTGTCGCAGTGGGCGCAGTCGTGGATGTTCTGCAGCGGGCAGGCACGGGTGATCATCAGCGGCATATGGCCGTACACCAGCACGCCGGTGGGCACCGGCCTGCCGTTATGGGTGGGCGCAATGGTGCTGATGTCGCTGTCCTTCACCTCGGGCAGGATGAGCATGGAGCCAAGGCCGTTGTCCGCGTAGAACTGCGCGGCCAGCTGGTTCGTGATGTTCAGGCCAAAGCTGCCGCTCATGGGCAGGCCCCGGCACAGGCGCAGGTGGGCGATATTGCTCACCTCATAGCCTGCAAAACCGGCATCCTGCGTGGCCGCGATGCGGCGGGCGGTATCCTCTTCCAGCTTGCCAAACATGACCCGGGGCAGTTCCAAAAGGGTCTTTGCCCGCCATTCCCGGGGCACGCGGTCGGCCTGCGCAATGGGCAGGATGAGATACTCGATGCCGTCAAGCGCCCGCTCCGGCACCTGCTCCCAGCTCTCAAACCGGGCACGCAGGGTACGGTGGGGCGGCAGGGTGCGCAGCGGCAGGGCAGGCACATGCTCCTCGGTGGTGGGCCACGGGCGCAGCACTTCCCGCTTTTTGAGCAGGGCATCCAGCGCTTCGCGGCGCAGCTCGTTCACCGCACCGCCCGGGATAAACCACGGCCCGCCGTCCATTTCCACGGTAATATCCTGATCTTCCACCGCAAAAGGCGTGCCGCCGGTCTTGGCAAGGCTGCGGTGCAGACTTTCGGTGGGATCAGTACGGGCAGGCTGCGGCTCTGCATCCCCATAGGCAAAGGCCTTGCTGCCGTCTGCATCGGTGACAGTGAGCTTTTCGCCGCCCTCTTCAATTTCCAGCTTCATCTTTACCGGCACGCGGCTGCGCTCACGGCGGTAAAGCTCCCGCAGCATGGGCAGGGTCTTTTTGGTCTGTTCTGCATCTGCTTCGCTGCGCACGCCGAACATGGTGCCGTCGATCTTTCCATCCAGATAGCCGGAGGTGAAGCCGGAACGGCTGAAAGCATTCTTCAACAGGTCGCAGTCGTAGGCGCGGCCCTCGCGGCCTGCCAGACAGGCGCTGACTGCCGCCGCCACATACTCCGGCGTGCGCAGACGGCCCTCGATTTTTGCCGATGCCACGCCAAGCGCCTGCAGCTTGTCCAGCTTATCAATGACCGAATTATCCTTTAAGGACAGGTGGTGCAGGCGGCCCGGCTTGCCCTCCGGCAGGGCATTTGCCTCAAACGGCAGGCGGCACGGGCCGGCACAGGAACCTCGGTTGCCGCTGCGTCCGCCCAGAAAGGCCGACATGTAGCACTGGCCGCTGACGCACATGCACAGCGCGCCGTGCACGAAGCACTCGGTCTCGATGCCGCAGTGCTTTGTGATATGCTCCACCTCGGGCATGCTCAGCTCACGGGCCAGCACCACGCGGGTGAAGCCCAGCTCCTTGAGCTCCAGCGCACCCTGCAGGCTGTGCACGCTCATCTGGGTGGAGCCGTGGCGCGGCAGCTGCGGTGCAATTTTACCGATCAGCGTTGCCACTGCCAGATCCTGACAGATGACCGCATCGGCACCGCTGGCTGCAACGGCACGGATGGCCTGTTCCAGCGCGGGCAGTTCGCCGCCATAGACGGTGGTGTTCAGCGCCACATGCACAGCCACGCCCCGCGCATGGCAGAAGGTGACCGCATCTTTCAGCGTATCCGCGTTAAAATTGTTGGCACTGGTGCGGGCATTGAAACCCGAAAAACCCAGATACACTGCGTCGGCACCGCTGAACACAGCGGCACGCAGCATTTCTTCGTTGCCCACCGGGGCAAGGATCTCGATCTTTGACATACTTCTCCTTTATCCTGTAAACGGCTTATTCCGCCTTGTCCGCTTCGTCCTCGGCAGCAGACTGCTGTGCCGCCTGCTGGGCGCGCTCCTCGCGCCGTGCTTCCTTATTGCGCATCTTTTCCAGCTGTTCGCGCAGGGCGGCAGCTTCCCGCCGCAGCACCTCATTCTCTGCTTTGACCTTATCTTCCGCCAGCTTTGCGCGGGCGGCATCCGCAATGTAATCCTGGATCTGGCTGCGCATATTCTCAGCACTGCCGGTGCTCTTGCGGTATTCGTCCAGATAATCCATGGCGCAGAACACCGCCGCCTTAGTCACCGAAAGATTCGCATTGTCGTCCAAAAGCTTGGTGATGTCTTCATCCAGCTTTTTCGCCAGCGACAAAATATATTTTTCCGGGTCCGTCGTAGCAATGGCATACGGCGTACCTGCAATGTTCACCCGTACCTTGTTGACCATATCTGTTTCCCCTTTTTATCCTTTTCTGCCCGCAGCGGGCAGTGATCTTCTGATTTTTGCCGGGAAACGGCACCGTTCCCGGTACCGTTTTGGTGTCTTGTCACCCGCCGGGCGAGTTACCCGGCACATTTCTCCCGGAGTTTGTCCCCGAAAATGTTTCGGAACACAGCTTTCTTTCCCTATTATAATATAAATAAGCATCAAGAAAAAGTGTATTTTTTGAAATTTTGGCATATTTATCAGAAAGTTCAATAAAAAAATGTCAGTTACGGAAAAAATCCCCTGATTCCTTGCATTTGTCATTCTGCCATATTATAATATCTTTGTTATGTTGGCGGCAGAGCAAGTGAGGGAAAGTGCCTGCAGGCGCCAATTGTTTCAATTATTTTAGCAAAGCTGAAAACTTATGCGGATAGGAGTACCTTTATGACATCGAAAGAATTCGGTAAACTTCTTCAGGACAAGCTCACCAGCGAGTACGGCGTGGAGCTGAGCGTTGCTTCCAACCAGCAGATCTACCGCTCTCTGGCTCTGATCTGCCGCCAGATGATGAGTGAGAACCACAAGAAGTTCCAGTCCAAGGCCATTGGCACCGGCACCAAGCAGGTGTATTACCTGTGCATGGAGTTCCTGATGGGCCGCAGCCTGAAGACCAGCCTGCTGAACCTGGGTCTGGACGAGGTGGCAAAAAAGGCCCTGTCCGACGCTGATATCAGCATTGACAGCATCTTTGAGGAAGAGCCGGATGCAGGTCTGGGCAACGGCGGTCTGGGCCGTCTGGCTGCCTGCTATCTGGACGGCATGGCCACCACCGGCATCTGCGGCACCGGCTACTCCATCCTGTACGAGTACGGCATCTTCAAGCAGAAGATCGTGGACGGCTGGCAGCAGGAGCGTGCCGACAACTGGCTGCCCGGCGGTCAGGTCTGGCTGAAGAGCCACCCCGATCAGGCTGTGGAAGTGCGCTTTGACGGCGAGATCCACGAGAACTGGGACAACGGCTTCCACTATATCCAGCACACCAACTACAACAGCGTCATGGCTGTTCCCTCTGATATGTATGTGCAGGGCTACGACGGCAAGGGCGTTGCAAAGCTGCGCCTGTGGCAGGCAAAGGCCCCGGACTTTGATATGTCCAGCTTCTCTCTGGGCAACTACAACACTGCAATGAGCAAGAACGCCAATGCAGAGCTGATCTCCAAGGTGCTGTACCCCAACGATAACCATGTTGAGGGCAAGATCCTGCGCCTGCGCCAGCAGTACTTCCTGTCTGCCGCATCCATCGGCGATATCGTCCAGAACCACCTGTCCAGCTATGCGACCCTCGAGAATCTGCCCGACAAGGTGGCCATCCAGCTGAACGACACCCACCCCACTCTGGCCATCCCCGAGATGATGCGCATTCTGCTGGATGAGTGCGGCTTTGGCTGGGACAAGGCATTCAACATCTGCCAGAAGGTCTTCTCCTACACCAACCACACCGTCATGGCTGAGGCTCTGGAAAAGTGGAACGTGGACATCTTCAAGATGACCCTGCCCCGCATCTACCAGATCGTGGTGGAGATGGACCGCCGCGCCCGCGCAGAGCTGGAGAAGGTCTTCCCCGGCGACAAGGGCAAGATCGACTATATGGCACTGATCGGCGACAATCAGGTGCGCATGGCAAACATCTGCGCCTACACCGCCAACAGCATCAACGGCGTGTCCAAGCTGCACAGTGAGATCATCAAGGACAGCGTCTTCCACGATTACTACCTGTTCAAGCCGCAGGCCTTCAAGAACGTGACCAACGGCATCGCTTACCGCCGCTGGCTGCTGGCCTCTAACCCCGGCCTGTGCAAGCTGCTGGACGAGACCATCGGCGACGGCTACAAGCATGATGCTTCCGATCTGTCCAAGCTGAACAAGTTCGAGAACGACAAGACCGTTCTCAAGCGCCTGAACGAGATCAAGCTGACGAACAAGACCAGCTTTGCCAACTATCTGGCAAAGAGCACCGGTCAGGTCATCGACCCGAACTCCATTTTTGACTGTCAGGTCAAGCGTATGCACGAGTATAAGCGCCAGCACCTGAACGCGCTGAACATTGCTGCCCAGTACCTGTACCTGAAGGAGAACCCCAACGCCGACTTCATCCCCAAGACCTATATCTTCGGTGCAAAGGCTGCTCCCGGCTACTACATGGCAAAGCAGATGATCCGCATGATCTGCAAGCTGGGCGACCTCATCAACAACGACCCCGCTGTGCGCGACAAGCTGCGCGTGGTCTATCTGGAAGAGTACTGCGTCTCTCTGAGCGAACACCTGATGCCCGCTGCCGAGGTCTCTGAGCAGATCTCTCTGGCAGGCACCGAGGCTTCCGGTACCGGCAACATGAAGTTCATGCTGAACGGCGCTATCACTCTGGGCACTCTGGACGGCGCAAACGTGGAGATCGCAGACGCTGCCGGCAAGGAGAACGAGCTGATCTTCGGTATGCTGACCCCCGAGGTGAACAACCTCAAGCAGGTGGGCTACCATCCCAACGCCTTTATCACGGGCGACGACGTGGCCAACTACACCCTGAACTTCCTGGAGCGCGGCTGGAACGGTGAGAACTTCCACGAGGTGACCGAGAACCTGCGCACCAGCGACCCGTACATGGTCATGGCCGACTTCAAGGATTACCGCCGTGCACAGGCCGACCTGCAGAAGCTGTATGGCGACCGTGAGAAGTGGGCACAGATGAGCCTGAAGAACACCGCCAACAGCGGCATCTTCAGCGCCGACCGCGCCGTGCTGGACTACGCACGCGACATCTGGTACGCTTCCCCGGTGCCCATGGGCAAGTAATTTTCCCTTAAAAAATCCATCTGCCCCGGCGGCGTTTGGCCCGCCGGGGCTTTTTTGAGAAAGGACGACCCTGCTTTGTCTTGTCTGTTCAATAGCTACGACCCCTATTTCAAGCAGCCCTTTGGTGCAGTGCGGGCCGGGCAGTCCGTGCACCTGACCCTCTGCATCCCGGAAGAGCTGGGCTATGTGGACCCCCATCTGGTGCTCCAGAAGGAGGGAAAATATGACGTGCCGGTGCACTACCGCATGAAGTTCGACGGCCAGACCCCCCAGCAGAACCACTTTTCCGTGGAGCTGCCGCTGAACGACCCGGGCCTGTACTTCTACTACTTCGACCTCTACACCGACTTCCGCCGCATCTACCGCGGGCCGGACAACTGCGGCGTTGTCAGCTGGCAGGAAGGCGAAAAGTGGCAGATCACCGTCTACGATGCCGGTTTCCAAACCCCGGAGTGCATCAAGGGCAAGGTGTTCTATCAGATCTTCCCGGACCGGTTCTGCGAGGGCATTGAGAACAAGCCCATGCCTTTCCCGGACCGGCTGTATCAGGCCGACAAACACGCCGAACCCTTCTGGCAGCCCAACGAGACCGGCGGCCATCTGAACGAGGACTATTTCGGCGGCGACTTGGAAGGCATCCGCATCAAGCTGCCCTATCTGCGGGAGATGGGGGTGGATTACCTTTACCTCAACCCCATCTTTGAGGCGCACTCCAACCACCGCTACAACACCGCCGACTATCTCAACGTAGACCCGCTGCTGGGCACCAACGAGGAGTTCGAGGTGCTCTGCCGCGAGGCCGCTAAGTACGGCATTGGCATCGTGCTGGACGGTGTGTTCAGCCACACCGGTTCCGACAGCCGCTATTTCAACCGCGAAGGCCGCTATGGTGACGGCGGTGCTTACCGCGACCCCAACTCCCCCTACCGCAGCTGGTACGATTTTGACCCCAAGTATAAGGGCGGCTACCGCAGCTGGTGGGGCTTCGAGACCCTGCCCGAGGTGAACGAAGAGACCCCCTCCTATGTGGAGTTCATCACCGGCGAGGGCGGTGTCATTGACACATGGCTGCGGCGCGGTGCCGCAGGCTTCCGTCTGGATGTGGCCGACGAGCTGCCGGACGATTTTATTGAAAAGATCCGCGCCGCTGTCAAGCGGGTCAGCCCGGAGAAGTTCCTGCTGGGCGAGGTGTGGGAGGACGCCACCACCAAATACGGCTTTGGCCAGCGCCGCACCTATCTGCTGGGTAAGGGGCTGGACAGCGTGATGAATTACCCCTTCAAGAACGCTGTGCTGGACTTTGTAAAGGGTAAGCCCGCCGAGCAGGCCATGGGCGAAATTCTGTCCATCTGTGAGCACTACCCCGCCCCTGCCATGGACACTGCGCTGAACTTTCTCTCCACCCACGACACCGAACGCGCCCTCACCGTGATCGCGGACGAGCCCGCCAACGGCCGTGGCCGCAAGTGGCAGAGCGGCCGCTGTGTGGCCGGCGAAGCCTACGAGGAAGGGATGCTGCGCCTGCGCATGGCCTATGCCATCATCTACACGCTGCCCGGCGTGCCCTGCCTGTACTACGGTGATGAGATTGGGATGCAGGGCTACCGCGACCCCTTCAACCGTGCCTTCTTCTGCTGGGACAGCCACGAAAAGCGCCTGAAGCCGGTGCTTGCCCAGCTGGCGCAGCTGCGCCACACCTGCGAGGCCTTCCGCACCGGCGAGCTGCGGGTGCTGCGGGCGCAGGACGGCATCCTGCACTACCAGCGCGTAGGCGAAGCGGAAACAGCCGAGATCATCGTGAACCGCTCGGAGCACATCATCGTGGAGCCGCTGGCTTCCGGCAAGCACACGGAGGTGAACCCCATGGGCTTTACCATCGTGGTGGAGGAGAACGGGCATAACCCGAACCACAGCTATTACGATATCACCTGATTTGAGAAAAGCCGTTGCACATATTTTGTGCAGCGGCTTTTTCACTCCTTCCGTCATCACTGACGCGGAAAAGCCGTGACTGAGGGAGTTTTTGTTCTTTATTTCGTTTTCTGCGCAACGTTCCAGTAAAAAACGCTTGACCTTCCACCCGGGGGATACTCTATAATAGGGGCATAAGGAGGGAGAACCATGAATCCTGTTCCATTTCTCTGGCTGGCTGCCGTGGTGGGCTTTTTGCTGTTGGAGGCTTCCACCTTCAGCATGACCTCCGTCTGGTTCGCCGTCGGCTCAGCTGCCGCCCTGCTCACCTGCCTGTTCACGGATTCGTTCCGGGCGCAGGCCCTGGTGTTCATCGTGGTAAGCATTCTGTGCCTGCTGGCGTTCCGGCCGCTGGCCGCAAAGCTGCGCCAGAAAACCACCCCCACCAATGGCGACCGCAACCTTGGCCGGGAGGCCACCGTGCTGACCACGATCACCGCCGACCTGCCGGGCCGTGTGCGGCTGGACGGCGTGGACTGGAATGCCCGCTGCGCCACTCCCGGCGACATTCTCACCCCCGGGCAGCGCTGCCGTGTGACCGAACTGCACAGCACCCTGCTCATCGTGGAGCCCGTATTGACCGAAAGCCGCAGAGCGTGATCTGCGTTCTGCGCTGAAACGTTGCACCTATCTGAAAAAGGAGAACCACTATGGTCATGTTTTTTCTGATCCTCGCGCTGGTCTTTGTCGTCCTGCTGGTGATCATCACCAATATCGTCATCGTGCCCCAGTCCAAGGTGTATGTCGTTGAACGGCTGGGCAGCTACTCCGACACCTGGTCGGCAGGCCTGCACATTAAGATTCCCTTCATCGAGCGCATCGCCAAAAAGGTGAGCCTGAAGGAGCAGGTGGCAGACTTTCCCCCTCAGCCGGTCATCACCCGCGATAACGTTACCATGCAGATCGATACCGTGGTGTTCTTTCAGGTGATGGATGCCAAGCTCTACACCTACGGTGTCAACCAGCCCATTGCGGCAATCGAAAGCCTGTCCGCCACCACCCTGCGCAACATCATCGGCGAAATGGAGCTGGACCACACCCTGACCAGCCGCGATGTCATCAACGGCAAGATCACCGCCATTCTGGATGAAGCCACCGACAAGTGGGGCATCAAGGTGAACCGCGTGGAAGTGAAGAACATCATCCCACCGCGTGAAATTCAGGAAGCCATGGAGAAACAGATGAAGGCTGAGCGCGAGAAGCGCGCCGTGATCCTGAAGGCCGACGGTGAAAAGCAGGCCGCCATTACTGCCGCCGAGGGCGAAAAGGAAGCCGCCATCCTGCGTGCGGACGCGGTGAAGCAGCAGCGCATTCTGGAAGCCGAGGGCGAAGCACAGGCCATTCTGGCCGTGCAGAAGGCCAACGCCGATGCCATCCGCCTGTTGAACGAAGCCATGCCCAGCGATAAGGTTCTGGCCATCCGCAGTCTGGAAGCTCTGGCCAAGGTGGCCAACGGCAAGGCAACCAAGATCATCATTCCTTCGGAGCTTCAGAATCTGGGCGGCGTGGTGCCCAGCATCAAAGAGCTGATGACCGACCCGAAGGACGCAGAATAAAGAATTTTATAAAGGACAGCTTCCTCGCCCTCTCAGTCTCACTTCGTTCGACAGCTCCCCCAAAGTGGGAGCCCTTGGCAGAATGATAAAGTCTCCGGTTTTGCCAAAGCCTCTCCCTTTGGGAGAGGTGTCACGGAACGTGACGGAGAGGGCGAGGCCGCTTGTGGAGGAGCACCACTATGATCTACGATACCCTGAACAACCTGCCCAACTATCTGGGCGTGAGCGACAACCTCGACACCGTCATTGAGTATATCATGGCGCGGGACATCACCACCCTGCCCGCCGGACGCACCCGCATCGACGGCGAAAAGGCTGTGGTCACTGTGAGCACCGTCACGCCCCAGACCTCCGACAAGGCTCTGTTCCAGCGCCACGACAACCACATCACGCTGGAGACCGATCTGGACGGCAGCGAGCTGTTTGAGGTGAGCCTTGCAGAGCTGACCCCGACAAAGCCCACCGACGAAGCCACCGACACCACCGTGGGTACCGCAGGCACCAGCATTGCCGGAATGCTGTGCGAGGGGCGGTTTGCCCTGTATCTGGCCGGAGAGCCCTATAAATCCGGCCTGAAGGCGCAGGGCTGCGGCAAACTGAAGAAAGCCGTGTTCAGCATCGAGCTGGACCCGGACGAGGAAGAAACGGAAGAATAACCGAAAGGAGATTTTCTGTATGGGATTTTTTGCTGTACTGGTTGCAAGCCTGTTTGCCGTGTTCCTCTTTACCGTGTTCGGCGGCTATTCGTTGCTGCTCTGGTGCCAGCAGTCCCTGTGGATGGTGGTTCCGCCTGCGGTGGTGCTGGCTGTTCTGGTGTGGACGTTCCTGAAAATGGACGACAAGATCACCGCTCTGCAAAAGCGGGTGGAGGAACTGGAAGCCTCACAGAAAAACGCCGAAGAGTCCGAGAAATAAATACAGCGACGCCCCTGCAGAAAAAGCTTTTCCTGCAGGGGCGTCGCACTTTTTACACCTTACTTTTTATCCTGTGGGGCATCCAATCCTTTGAACATCACCATGCCCAGAATTGCAAAGCTGGCACCCAGCACAAAACCCACTGTCCCCAGCGACACGCTGAACAAAACGCCCATAGCAACACCGAACAGGATGCCCGCGATCTGACTTTTCTTCATTTTACTGCTCCGCCTTTCCGTACCATGCAACAGACAGCCGCCACGAGAGAGCATACAGCGTCAGAGCCGCCACCGCAATACCCAGCAGCCCCAGCGACGAGATGCTCTGCGGAAGAAGGTTTCTCACAATACCGTCCTCGTTTGCGGCCACGGAAAAGCCCATCAGGGCCGCGAGCGCACCAACTATGAAATAGAACCCAACCTTTGCCTTTTCGTAGCCGAAGCGGTAGCTCAGCGGCAGCAGGATGGTGCTGCTGAGCAGGGTGGTCATGCCCACCTGCACCAGCGTAGAGATCACGAGCGCACCATCCACGGCTACCCAGTGCAGCTGTGCCACGCCAAGCGCCGCGGCAGCAAATACCTCTGCCAGCACCAGCCCGCACAAACCAACAATGTATTTACACCCCACCAGCTGCTCTTTTGTGGCCGGAAGCGCGGCACTGTATTCGTTGAAATTGCTGGTTTGGTCGTATGCCAGCAGTGTCATGGGCATCATACCCAGCAAAAAGCCCGCATAGACAATGAAGAAATTGGCCCCGTTCATCATCGAGATCACGCCCGCACCCATCATGACTACAGTTGCCACAACGACCATTTTTGCGTAATACCATGCCTGATATGCGTCCTTTAACAGCAAGCCTTTCATTGTACATTCTCCCCTTTCACCATCAGCACAAACAGCTCCTCAATGCTTACCGGGGTAAGCTCTGCCCCGGCGGGCATTGCATCCCGGCGCACAAGCGCCTCGACTCCGTAGGGGGTGACCCGCTTGCCGTACACCCGCGTATCCAGTGCCGCCAGCTGCGCCGCCGTGCCATGCCACAGGGCGTATTCCTCCCGCAAGGCGTCCTTTTCCTCACAGAGCAGCAGCCTGCCCTTGTGCAGGAAGGCGATGGTATCGCACAGCTTTTCCAAGTCGCTGACGATGTGGGAGGAGATAAGGATGGAGTGGTTTTCGTCCCGGGCAAAGTTCAGCAGCAGGTCGGTCACCTCGTCCCGCACCACCGGGTCCAGCCCGTTGGTGGCTTCGTCCAACAGCAGCAGCTTGGGGTGGTGCGCCAGCGCCACAGCAATGCACAGCTTCCTCTGCATTCCAGCGGAGTAGTCCTTATACTTTTTCTTTTCCGGCAGCTCAAATTTTTGGCAAAATTCTGTGTAGGCAGCGGCATCCCAATTGTGGTAGATGCCCGCCATCACCTTGCCTGCCTGCACTGCGTTCAGGCACAGGGGGATGCCCTCGCTGCCCAGAACCACACCGATTTCTTCCTTGGTGTGTACAAGGTCGGTGCGGTTGTCCCTGCCCAAAATGGTCACGGTACCGCCGTCCCTCTGCAGCATGTCCAGAATCAATTTGATGGTGGTGCTTTTGCCTGCGCCGTTCTCGCCGATCAGGCCGCAGATGGTGCCGCCGGGCAGTGTCAGATCCAGCGGCCCAAGGGTAAAGTCCTTATAGTGCTTTGTAAGTCCCCGCAGTTCCAGTGCGTTCATGTTCAGCCCTCCCACAGCAGTTCCAGCATCTCCCGCAGCTCTTCCCTGCTCAGCCCGCAGGATGCGGACAGCTTCACAGCTTCGGTGAGGTGCGCTTCAATTTTTTTCAGGTTCTCTTCCCGCAGCAGCTCGGTGTTTTTAGGGGCTACAAAAAAGCCCTTTGCCGGTACTGCGTAAAGGAAGCCCTCTTTTTCCAGTTCATCGTAGGCGCGCTTGGTGGTAATGACGCTGATGCGCAGATCCCGTGCCAGCCCCCGGATGGAGGGCATGGCCTCGTCCGGCTGCAAAGCCCCGCTGATGATCTGCTGCTTGATCTGGTTGTAGATCTGGTCATAGATAGGCGCGCCGCTTTTGTTGTTGATAAACAGTTCCATCGGCTGCTCCTTTGGCTCTTATGTTTTGTCTGTATATGCACAGTATATACAGTAGATACAGATTTGTCAAGAGAATGCGCAAAAAAAAATACACCCGCCGTCCAAAACGGACAGCAGGTGCATTTTTTAGGTTTTACAGTGCCTTGATGGCGGTCTTAATGCGCTCGGCGGCCATCTTGGTCTTTTCGGCGTCACCGAAAGCGGTCAGGCGGAAGTAGCCCTCGCCGCACTCGCCGAAGCCCACGCCCGGGGTACCGACCACGCCGCAGTTTTCCAGCAGCCAGTCGAAGAACTCCCAGCTCTTCATGTTACCGGGGCAGCGCAGCCAGATGTAGGGGCTGTTCTTGCCGCCGCAGTACCACACGCCGCACTCGTCCAGAGCGTCCGCGATGACCTTGGCATTCTTGCGGTAGTAGTCCAAATTCTGCTGGATCTCGGCCATGCCGCTCTCGGTGAACACCGCAGCGGCGGCGCGCTGCACCACGTAAGGCACACCGTTGAACTTGGTAGTCTGGCGGCGCAGCCACAGCTTATTGATGTTCATGCCCTCGCGCTCCAGCTCCTTGGGCACCACAGTGTAGCCGCAGCGGGTGCCGGTGAAGCCTGCGATCTTGGAGAAAGAGCAAATTTCAATGGCACACTCGCGTGCACCCTCGATCTCGAAGATGCTGCGGGCGAGGTTCTCGTCGGAGATGAAGCACTCGTATGCAGCATCGTACAGGATGATGGCATCGTTCTTCTTGGCGTAGTCCACCCATGCCTTGAGCTGGTCGCGGGTGTAGGCGGCACCGGTGGGGTTATTGGGGCTGCAGATATAGATGATGTCAGCCTTCACATTCTCATCCGGCATCCCCAGGAAGCCGTTCTCCTGACTGGTGCGGCTGTAGATGATCTTGCGGCCATCGGTCACGTTATCGTCCACGTAGGTAGGATAAACGGGGTCCGGCACCAGCACGGTGTTGTCCACATCGAACAGGCCCAGTACGTTGGCCAGATCGCTCTTTGCACCATCAGAGATGAAAATTTCATCCTCTGCCAGCTGGGTGCCGCGGCCTGCGTAGTAGCCCTGAATGGCCTGCTTGAGGAAGGGGTAGCCCTGCTCCGGGCCATAGCCGTGGAAGCCTTCCTTGGTGCCCATCTCATCGGCTGCATCGTGCATGGCCTTGACCACGCACTTTGCCAGCGGCTGGGTCACATCGCCAATGCCAAGACGAATGATCTCCTTCTCCGGGTGTGCCTCCTGATAAGCGGCCACCTTGTGGGCAATGTCCACAAACAGGTAGCTTGCCTTCAGCTCGTTGTAATGCTTGTTCATCTTCATGGTTACTTTCCCTCGATTCATCTTTGTATCATGTTCTCCGCCGCCGGACGGCGGCAGCGAACATTCTTTTTAAACTTCTGTGATACCTTCGCACACGGTCTCGGCGGCGCCGGTCATCAGCAGCTGTCTGCCGGGCAATACCCGGATGGTCAGCACACCGCCGCGCAGCTGCACATGGATGTCCTCGCCTGCCGGGCAGATGCCAAGCTCGGTCAGGGCCGCCACGGTGGCGCAGGTGCCGGTGCCGCAGGCCCATGTCTCGCCGCTGCCGCGCTCCCACACCCGCATCTTCAGGTGGGTGGCATCCACCACCTGCACGAACTCGGTGTTGATGCGCTCCGGGAAGTTTGCGTGGTGCTCAAAGGCCGGGCCGATCTCTTCCAGCTTCAGGCTGTCCACATCCTCCACCACGGTCACACAGTGGGGGTTGCCCACACTGATGCAGGTCACATGCCACGTTTTGCCGTCCACGGTCAGTTCTTTGTCCACAAGCGGTTCTTCGCCCATGTTCACAGCAGGCAGGCTGGCAGGCATGGCACTGTAAGCGCCCATCTCCACCTGCCACAGGCCCGCACCCTTGTGGGTGACGGTCTTCAGGCCGCTGAGGGTATCAATGGCAAGGGTCTCTTTGGCAATGCCGTGGGTGTACAGCCATTCAGCCACACAGCGGATGCCGTTGCCGCACATCCTGCCCTCGCTGCCGTCTGCGTTGAAGATGCGCATCATGCCGTCCGCACCCGCCGTCTGCGCAGCGCAGATGCAGATGATGCCGTCCGCACCAATGGAAAAATGCCGCCGGGACAATTTTTCGGAAAGGGCTGCAATGTTCTCCGGCACACCGCTTTTGCGGCAGTCCAGATAGATATAATCGTTAGCGCAGCCCTGCATTTTGGTAAATGAAAGCTTCATGCTCAAAACTCCTTCATGGGACTTGTGGTCAGTCCCTATAAACTCGCTACTCTATAATGATAAGAAACCGGGGCGCTCCTGTCAAGCGAAAATGCACCTTTCCGGCAATTTTTCGCAAAGGAATCTGTCAGAATGGAAAACAGGGCTTGACAATACGCATGGCATGGGATATAAAAAAAGAGAGAGTTTTGTACAGTCCGGGGCCGCGCAGCATCTGCGGGTGCATCCGTCACGGCAGCCGCACGCACGGCACCGGTGTACAGGACAGGCAAAACAACTGCAAAAAGGAGACCACAGGAATGGATACTTTTGAAAAAATCCGTGCATTGCTGGCGGAGCAGCTGGATGTTGACCCGGCAAAGATCACGATGGACAGTGACATCATGAGCGATTTTGAGGCCGACAGTCTGGATATCGTGGATATGGTGATGACGCTGGAGGATGAGTTTGGCATTGAGGTGCCGGACGATGCCATCGAGTCCCTGCGCACCGTGGGCGATGTGGTAAACTTTGTGGACAGCCACGCGCAGAACTGATTCAGTCAAAAAGCCCTGCCTTCTGGTGCGGCACCCGGCCGCACTGCATGGACGGGGCTTTTAATATGGTTCGTGCGGAACGCAAGCCGTTTGGCGCACGGCCTTAGGAGGAAAAAGCAAAAATGGCAAAAGATTCAAAGAAGCTCGTACAGGCGATCACCAGCCAGGAAGAGAACTTCGCACAGTGGTACACCGATATCTGCGTGAAGGCAGAGCTGGTGGAGTACTCCAGCGTGAAGGGTTTCATCATCCTGCGCCCCTACGGTCAGGCCATCTGGGAGCTGATCCAGAAGGACATGGATGCCCGCTTCAAGGCCACCGGCCATGAAAACGTGGCAATGCCCGTACTGATCCCGGAAAGCCTGCTGCAGAAGGAGGGCGAACTGGTCAATGGCTTCGCGCCGGAGGTGGCGTGGGTCACGATGGGCGGTTCCGACAAGCTGGAAGAGCGTCTGGCCGTGCGTCCCACCAGTGAGACCATGTTCTGCGACCACTGGTCCCGCGTGCTGCACAGCTACCGTGAGCTTCCCATGAAGTACAACCAGTGGTGCAGCGTTGTCCGCTGGGAAAAGACCACCCGCCCCTTCCTGCGCAGCCGCGAGTTCTGGTGGCAGGAAGGCCACACCATCCACGAGACTGCCGCCGAGGCTGAGGCTGAGACCCAGCAGCAGCTGAACTGCTACGCAGATGTCTGCGAGCAGGATCTGGCCATCCCCGTGGTAAAGGGCCGCAAGACCGACAAGGAAAAGTTTGCCGGTGCCGAGGCCACCTATACCATCGAGGCCATGATGAAGGACGGCAAGGCCCTGCAGAGCGGCACCAGCCACTACTTTGGCGATAAGTTCAGCAAGGCTTATGACGTGACCTTTACCGGCCGCGACAACCAGCTGCATCATCCGTTCCAGACCAGCTGGGGCGTTTCCACCCGTCTGGTGGGCGCTATCATCATGACCCACGGCGACGACGACGGCCTGATCCTGCCCCCGGCAGTGGCCCCCATTCAGGTGGTCGTAGTGCCCATCGCAGCCCACAAGCCCGGCGTTTCCGAGAAGGCTGCCGAGCTGGCCGAGAAGATCAGCAAGTATGCCCGCGTGAAGCTGGATGACAGCGACAACGCACCGGGCTGGAAGTTCTCTCAGTGGGAGATGAAGGGCGTGCCCCTGCGTCTGGAGATCGGCCCCAAGGATCTGGAAAAGAACCAGTGCGTGCTGGTGCGCCGCGATACCCGCGAAAAAGTCTTCGTCTCTCTGGACGAGCTGGAGACTGCGATCCCCGCACAGCTGGAGGCCCTGCGCAAGGACCTGTACGAGCGTGCTCTTGCCAACCGCGAGAAGCGCACCTGGGCTGCCACCACCATGGACGAGGTGAAGGAGCTGGCCAAGGCAAACACCGGCTACATCAAGACCATGTGGTGCGGCGACCTTGCCTGCGAGATGAAGATGAAGGAAGAAGTCGGCCTGTCCAGCCGCTGCATGCCGTTTGAGCAGGAACACCTGAGCGATGTATGCCCCTGCTGCGGCAAGCCCGCCAAGACCATGGTCTACTGGGGCGTGGCGTACTAAGCTTTCCTTTTGATAACAGCATAAAAGCTCCCGGAGCATTTCGATGTTCCGGGAGCTTTTTCTTGTTTGCAGAACTCCTTCCGTCATCGCCGGCGCGATGCCACCGCCCTCAACGAGGGAGGCTTGACCGCGCAGACAGGCTTCCTCTCTGAGGGAGCTGGCAAGCGAAGCAAGACTGAGGGAGTTTTACCGGTCAAATGTGGTGCTCAACGTGGTCTCCCAGCTTTCACCCGGGGCAAGGCAGGCGGCAGCGGCACGCTGGCTCCACTGCTGCGGGTCAGTCTCGGCGGCGGGCAGGCTGTGCCACGGCTCAATGCACACAAACCGCACCGGCTTTGCAGGGGCCGACCAGATAAGCGCGTAGGGGTAGCCTTCCACATTGCAGGTGATCTTGCGGCCGGTGCCCTTCTCATAGATGCCAATGGTCTTGGTGCGCAGGCCCGCCATGCAGAAGCTGTCGTTTGCGAACAGATCATCCGTCAGCTGGATGGCCTGCTGGTTCTTCCACTGGTAATAGCACTTGCCAGACAGAAGGCCATTCGGACGGGCATCCAGAATGACCGGGCTTTCCGGCTGGTCGAACCGGAACTCGTAATCCGTGGTGGTGTGCTGTGCATCAAAGGGGATGTTGAACGCCGGGTGATAGCCGATGCCAAAGCGCAGCTCTTCGGTGCCGGGGTTGCGCACCGTCAGCGTATGGTGCACGGTCTTGCCGTCCAGATGGAAGGTGCTGGTGAGCACAAAGTCGAAGGGGAAGCGTTCGGCTTTGATGGCATCATCCGAGCTCAGCTCCAACTGGATGGTGTCGCCCTCGGCCTTGAGCAGGGTGTGCTCCACATCGCGGGCAAAGCCGTGCTGACCGCCCTTGTACGTTTTGCCGCCCGCCTCAAAGGTGCCGCCGGGCAGCTTGCCCGTCCACGGGAACAGAATGGGTGCGTGGCGCTTCCACACTGCCGGGTCGGCCTGCCAGAGCAGCTCTTCCCCCGCCGCATTTTTCAGGCTGACGGCTTCGGCACCGTGGGTATCCACAGTCAAGGTCAAAAATTCATTGTGAATGGTTGCCTGCATTGCTGTATTCTCCTTTATGCTTCTTATCATAGGCTGTCCGAACGGCAGGTGCGCCCACTCCGTCCTGCTTCCGCTCGCCAGTCCATCCAGCGTGAGAAGCCCTCACACTTCCCGTAGTGGTGCATCGTCGATCCTAATTGCAGCCTGCACTTTAGACCATGGCTTCGCGTCATCCTGCCGGAGTGGGCGCACCCGCCTAACTGCTTCCAGTATACACTCCTCTGCTGCAAAAGAAAAGCCCCATTCACGCGCGGCGGCGCAGTGGAATACGCTGTGAGAGAAGCGATACCACTTTTACAGCAAAGGAGCATCCGCCTATGAAAAACACCGGCATTCTACGCATTCAAGCTTTCGGTGCCCGTCAGTCCTCGCCCATCGAAGGTGTTCTCGTCACCGTGTCCGGCAACGGCTTTACCATCCAGCGCATCACCGACGCAGAGGGCAATGCCGCTGATCTTTCCATTGAAGCGCCCTCCTGCGCCCTGTCGTTGCAGGAAGATAACACGGTGCGGCCTTACGCCGTTGTGGATCTGACTGCTGTCAAAGCAGGCTACCGCACCGTGCGCATTCAGGGCGTGCAGATCTTTGCCGGGCAGGTCACCCTTGCCCAGCCGGAGATGATCCCCGATACCGAGGAAGGCCGCGATATCCCGAATGTGCCGGTGGTCATCCCGGAGCATTCGCTTTTCACCGGAGACGGCGGCAGCGGCCCGGAGCCGGTGCAAAACTGCGTGCCCCGGGTGCTGGACAGAGTCATCATTCCCAAAAACATCACGGTGCATCTGGGCAGGCCTGCGGCATCCGCCCGCAATGTGACTGTCTCCTTCCGGGACTATATCGCCAATGTTGCATCCAGCGAAGTCTACCCTACCTGGCCGGACGAAAATAACCCAACGGGTCATCCAGAGCTTTTTCGCTCAAAAATTCCATTCGATCGTGATTTTTTGCCCACCCATCCGTGCATCCTTCGGCCCGACCACTACACGGTCCACCAGCAGCACAACAAGTTCGCGGGTCAGATGCGAAACCTGTGCCAGTTCTCGGACACGCTGCATTTGCGCCTGCACCACGCCGGTCTCTTCCTGCTGTTGTTCCAGTTCCGCCTCCAATGCATTGATCCGTGTCTCTGCCTTTTTCACTTCTTTCAGAAAAGACTGGTTCATTTCCGAAAACTGGACGGCGTCAATCAAACCGGACACCTTATCCAGATACAGCTGCTGCACAGCCCTGCGGCGCCGTTCTACCTCGCTTTTCAGCCGTTTCAGCTCACTGCGCTGCGCTTGTTGCCGCACCGGGTCATCCCTCCGGGGCAGCTCCACCTTTTCCGGGTCGAAGTAGTCCTCTGCATATTCCCGGATGCGCCGGAGCACCAGCTCCTGCAGGTCATTCAGGTTGGTGCAGGTCCTGTTCCCGCACCGCCCGGGGTCACGCTGGTGCATCCGGCAGCGGACATAGCGCACACGGGTGCCATCTGCCTTGGGCGGCCGGCCGGTCTGCTCCATGATGCAGCCGCAGCAGCTGCACACCACTTTCCGTGCCAAAGGGTGGATCATGCCGCCGACGCCGCTGCGGGTGCGGCCCTGCATCGTCCGCTGCACCATAGCGTAGGTATCCTTGTCGATGATGGCTTCGTGAGTGTTCTCCACCACGATCCACTGAGACTTGGGGAGCCAGACCGTCCGCTTGGATTTATAGCTCACCCTTTTGTGCCGCCCCTGCACCAGATTCCCGGCATAGGTCTGGTTGTGGAGCATCTGGTAGATGGTCCCGCTGCTCCACAGCGGCTCATAGGGCGTTTTCCGAGTCAGGTGGCAGCGGTCTCCGTTCTGCTGCTTGTACGCCGTGGGGCTCGGCACCCCCTCCTCGTTCAAAATCTGTGCGATCTTGTGGGCTCCCACGCCGCGGAGAGCCATGGCGTAGATCCGCTTCACCACCTCCGCCGCCTCCGGGTCGATCTGAAGTCTCCCCTTCACCGCTGGGTCTTTCCGGTAGCCATACAACGCAAAGGAGGCAATGTACTGCCCCTCCTTCCGCTTGTGGTCCAGCACCGAACGGACATTGACGGACAGATCCTCCAGATACCACTCGTTGATCAGACCGTTGATCTGCCGGGACTTTTTGTTGGCGGTATCGTCGGTATCCACATGGTCCACCACCGCAATGAACCGGATGCCCCACTCCATGAACTTTCCGTGGAGGTATTTTTCCACCAGCTCCATATCACGGGTAAAACGGGACTGGGTCTTTGCCAGCACCACATCAAACCTATGTTCGCTGGCAGCCTGGATCATCGCATTGAAGGCCGGACGGTTCCGGTCGATGCCGGAGTAATCCTCATCAGAATAGATCTGGTAGAGTTCAAGCCCCTTTTCCATGGCGTATTGGATCAGCATCGACTTCTGGTTCTGGATGCTTTCTGATTCACCGGTTTTGGTTTCGTCTTCTTTGCTCAGACGGCAATAAATTGCTGCTTTCATGCTTTGCACCATTGCAGTGACACTCTGTCAGACACCGGCCTTTGACGGATCGGCAGCAGACAGTCTATCAACGATATATCGTTCAAACTCCCGTTGAAAACGTTCTTTGCGCTGCTGGTTGGTCTCAGAATGGAATTTTTCGTGCAGGATAAAAGAAGTTTTCTCCATAGGCTCCCCCTTTTCGGTTTACCTTGTTGTGATGTGCGTCCTTTCAGTCTATTTCCGTCTGCAGGAAATCAGAACTTTTCAGGCTGCAATCCTTCAGGGCGGTGTGGTCCAGCTCACATTTTGTAAAGGAGCAGTCCACAAAACCTTGCATTTTTTCAGACGTCATACTGAAAGAAAAGGTGTCTTGACACATCCGTTTGGGAGGTACTCCGTATGAAATTTCTGATCGTAGTGGATATGCAAAACGACTTTATCACCGGCTCGCTTGGCACAAAAGAGGCCGAAGCCATTCTGCCGAAGGTGCTGGAAAAGATCCGCACCTACCGTCCGGAGCAGATCTTTGTCACCTAGGATACACACCCGGACAACTATCTGGATGGTGCCCGCTTTGACCGGTGCTGTCAGCACCACCTTGC